>DATLDY010000110.1:0-2112 GCA_035525655.1 Burkholderiales bacterium | reverse complement strand
GAATTCGCCGCCCGGTTCAAGGCCGATCTCGCGCTCTATGCGCGTGTCATCCGCGAGGCGCGTATTCCGCAGCAGGATTGACCTCGTGAAGCCCCGCAAGGCCGACGCAGTGCTGACCGAGATCGTGCGCAACGGCGTCATCGCCGTGACCGAGGAGATGAAGACCAACCTCATGCGCACGGCGTACAACATGATCATCTACGAGGCGCTCGACTTCACGGTCGGCCTCTACACGCCCGAGGGCGAGACCATCTCGATCGGCCTTGGCCTGCCGAGCTTCATCCGGGGCATGGCGGAGACGGTGAAGGCGAAGATTCGCCATTTCGGCACCGACGGCATCGAGCCGGGCGACATCCTCGTCACCAACGACGCGTATACGACCGGCAGCCACCTCTACCACTTCACCTTCACCATGCCGATCTTCCACCGCGGCAAGCTCTCCGGCTTTGCGTGTTGCATGGCGCACTGGACCGACGTGGGCGGCGTGCTCGGCGGCGTCACCACCGACATCTATGCCGAGGGCCTGCAGATCCCGATCCTCAAGTACGCGCGCCGCGGCGTGGTGAACCGGGACTTGGTGGACGTTATTCGAATGAACGTGCGCATCCCCGAGCGCGCCATGGGCGACCTGCGCGCGCAGATCACGGCGGTGAAGACCGGCGAGCGGCGCTTCCTCGAGCTCCTCAAGCGCTACGGACGCGACGAAGTGCTCGATGCCATCCACAACATGATGGACCACTCGGAGGCCGCGGCGCGCAGGCGCACGCGCACGATCCCGGACGGCGTGTACGAAGCGGAATCGTTCATGGACGACGACGGCGTCGACATCGGAAGACCGGTGCCGATCAAGGTGCGCGTGGTGAAGAAGGCCGACGAGATGACGATCGACCTCTCGCACGTGAGCGCGCAGGTGCGCGGCTTCTACAACTCCGGCGCGACCACCGGCTATTCCTGCGCGCAGGTGGCGTACAAGTGCCTCACTTCGCCCACCGATTACCCGATCAACGAAGGCAGCTTCCGCTCGCTGAAGGTGGTGCTTCCGCCGGGAACGGTGGTCAGCGCGGTCAAGCCCGCGGCGATGCGCTGGTGGATGACCTTTCCGATGACGGTCGTCGACACCGTGTTCAAGGCGATGGAGCAGGCCGTTCCCGACCGCACCATCGGCGCGCACCACGCAGACCTCTGCGTTGCGCTCATCAACGGCCTTTCCCCCAAGGATGGCCGCTTTTTCCTCGCCGGCATCGGGCCGCTCGGCGGCGGTTTCGGCGCGAAGATCGGCGAGGACGGCGTGAGCGCTACCGTCTGCATGAACGACGGCGACACGCACAACCACCCGGTGGAGCAGATGGAGGCGAAGTTCCCGTTGCTTTTCGAGCGCCACGCGCTGCGCCCGGATTCCGGCGGCGCCGGCCGCTACCGCGGCGGCCTCGGCACCGAGCAGGTGGTGCAGGCGCGCTCGCCGATCAACATCAACGTGCAGGTGGACCGTGTGCACTGCCGCCCTTGGGGGCTCGCCGGCGGCGGCGCCGGCTTTGGCAACCAGGTGACGCTGCGGATCGGCGGCAAGGAGATCACCGACCTCCCCAACGCCAAGGTGCTCATGAAGCGCCTCAACGCCGGCGACGCGATCACCGTGCGGGCCGGCGGCGGCGGCGGGTTTGGTCCGGCGTACGAGCGCGACGCCGAGCGCGTGGCCGAGGATGTACGCCAGGGTTATGTGTCCGTTGCCGCCGCGGCGGAAAGCTACGGCGTGCTCGTCGACCCGCGGACGCTCGAGCTCGATCGCGTCGCCACCGATCAGCGGAGGAAAGGCAGATGACGATGCGCCTGCGGGCCGCCTTGGCGCTGCTCCTCGTCGGCATCGCCGCGCAAGCTTGCGGCCAGTCGTCGTTCCCATCCAAGCCGCTGCGTATCATCGTGCCGTTCCCGCCGGGCGGCGCGGTCGATCCGCTGGTGCGGGCGCTCGCGAGTGGCATGACCGACCGCCTCGGCCAGGCGGTGATCACCGACAACCGTCCGGGAGCGACCGGCACCGTCGGCATGAACGCGTGCGCGAAGTCCGCGCCCGACGGATATACGCTGTGCTTCGTGACGAGCGACGGGATGAGCGTG
>DATLDY010000068.1:0-2894 GCA_035525655.1 Burkholderiales bacterium | reverse complement strand
GCCGCCATGTTTTCAAGGTTACTGCCGTGCGTCTTCGCCGTTCTCGGGGCGGCATGCACTTCGTCCGTGCCGGAGCCGAAGCCGCTCGCCGTCGCGAAGACCACCGGCGGCCCCGACCTCGTCGCTTCCGGATCGTGCAGCCATGTCGAAGATGCGTTGAAGCTCGCCGTCGCCGTGGCCAACGTCGGCAGCGGGCGCGCCGCGCCGTCGGCCACGCGCGTCGAGTTCCGCTCGGATGCGGTATCGACCCTGGCGCGCGCGACGCACGCCATCGCGCCGCGCGGCGTCGCGAGCTTCGAGATCGACTTCCCGGCGGACTGCTCGCGCACCGAGTGCACCTGGCAAGTCACCGCCGATTCCGACAATCAGGTCGAGGAGACCAACGAGGCGAACAACACCTACGCCGGGCGTTGCTGACGAAATAATTACGTACCGGGTACGGAATTATTGCGGCTGGATCTTGGCCATGCGCACGTAGCCGCGCCAGCGCTCGGTCTCGGTCTTGAGGAGCGCCGCCATCGACTCGGGCGAGCCGGGGAGGGCGTCGAGCGAAGAGCGCGCGAGGAATTGCTTGGTCTCCTCCGCCGTGGTGATCTGGTTGAACCAGCCGGCGAGGCGGTCGATCACCGGGCGCGGCGTGCCGGCGGCGACGACCACGCCCCACCACGCGGTGATGTCGAAGTCCTTGTAGCCGAGCTCCTGCATGGTCGGGATGTCGGGCAGGCTGGCCGAGCGCTTCGCCGAGGTGAGCGCGAGGATGCGCACCCGCTGCGGATGCTGCGTGCCGGCCCAGGTCGCATCCACCGACATGTAGTCGATCTGCCCGCCGAGCAGGCTGGTGAATGCATCCGTGGTGATCTTGAACGGCACGTATTCGGTCTTCAGCCCCGCCTTGTCCTTGAAGAGCTCAGCCGAGACCTGGCCGGTATTCGACTGCGTGCCGTAGAAGCCGTGGCCTTCCTTCGCGCGCAAGGCGGCGACGAGATCGGGCAGCGTGCGCCACGGCTTCGCCGCGTCGACCGCGATGACGAAAGGCAGCGAATTGATGGTCGTCACCGGCGCGAAGTCGCGTGCGGGATCGAACGGAATCTGCTTGAAGATGTGCGGCGCCGTGGCGAGCGTCGAGGACGCCGGCGTGATGAGGATGGTGTAGCCATCGGGCTTGGATTTGGCGACGAAGTCCGTCGCGAGCAGCCCCTGCGCGCCCGGCTTGTTCTCCACGATCACCGGCTTGCCCGCCAGGCGCGAGAGCTTCTCGCTGTAGTAGCGCACGATGATGTCGGCGCCCGAGCCCGGGGCGAAGTTGCACACCGAGCGGATCTCGCGCACCGGGTAGTCCTGCGCCCGCACGCTCAGGCTCATGGCGAGAGCCAGCGCTAGAAATAATTTGCCCATGCGAACCTCCTCCTCGGCCTAGTGTAGCTAAACTCAAACGGCGAAATGCTCTCTAAATCGCAACTGTTCGCGCGCCTCGCGGAGGGCCATGCGGCGCAGATAACCGTAGTGACGCCGAACCGGCGCCTCGCGCACGCGCTTACCCTGGAGTTCGATGACTTTCAGATAGCCAAAAATCTCAGCTCATGGGAAGCGGCCGACATCGTCCCCTTCGGCGCCTTCGTCGAGCGCCTATGGGAAGACGCTTTGTACTCCGACCTGGGCGAGAAGCTCCCGCTCCTCCTTACGCCCGCCCAGGAGCAGCACCTGTGGGAGCGCATCCTCTCGAACAGCGGCCTGCTCATCGTGCCGCAGGCCGCCGCGCAATGCCGCGAGGCGTGGCGCCTCATGCATCAGTGGCGCATCGGGAACGGTCCGGGCAACGACGACGCGGCGGCGTTCACGCAATGGTCTTCGATCTACCGCAAGCTAACGCAGCGCGATGTGGATGGAGCGCGCCTGCCCGACCTGATGGCGCAGCACCTCGCCGAGCTCAAGATGCCGAAGCTCGTCGTCGCCTATGCCTTCGACGTCCTGCCGCCGCAGACGCGCGAATTCCTCGCGCGCTTCACCACCGAAACGTGCTCCCCCGACAGTTCAACCGCCTCGGCCGCCCGCGGTTCCTTCCCTTCCGCAAAGCAGGAGCTCGAGGCTGCGGCGAAATGGGCGAGGGCGCGGCTCGAGGAAGGAAAGCAACGCATCGGCGTGGTGGTGCCCGATCTCGGCCAGCGCCGGCAGGAAGTCGTGCGCGTCTTCTCGCGCGTGATGCAGCCCGGCTATAACGTCATCCCCGCGAAGGCGGGGACGCCCCTGCCATTCAACGTGTCGCTCGGCCGGCCGCTGATCGCCTACCCGCTGGTGGATGCCGCGCTCGGTTTGCTCGAGCTCGCGCACCAGACGGTGGAGTTTTCCCGCGCGAGCCACCTCATCCGCTCGCCTTTCATCGGCGGCGCCGACAGCGAGATGGCGAAGCGCGCGACGCTCGACGTGCGCATCCGCCGCGATGCCGAGGCGACTATCTCGCTCGCAAAGCTCGTAGCCATTGCCGAGCCCGCGCCTTTGCTACGCCAGCGCTTGGAGCAGGTTTTCAACGTCGCGAAAGAGCATCCGTCGTCGCCCGCCGAGTGGGCGCGCCATTTCTCCGCGGTGCTCGAGGCCGCCGGCTTCCCCGGCGAGCGCCCCCTCGACTCGGACGAATTCCAGACGCGCGCCAAGTGGCACGAGATGCTGGGCGAGCTTTCCAAGCTGGAGCGAGTTTCCGAGCGCATGTCCTTTTCCGAGGCCGTGGCAACCCTGCGGCGCCTTTGCGCAGACACGCTGTTCCAGCCGGCTCAGTTTCCGGATGGGCCGGACGCTCCGATCCAGATCCTCGGCGTGCTCGAGTCCGAAAGCCTGCGCTTCGACTGCCTGTGGGTGAGCGGCCTCACCGACCAGGCCTGGCCGCTGGATACGAAGCCGAA
>DATLDY010000099.1:0-14098 GCA_035525655.1 Burkholderiales bacterium | reverse complement strand
CGGCATGCGCTTGTTCTCGGCCAGCACGGTCTTGGCATCCTTGCCGTTGGCGACGGCGTCGCCAAGAATGCGTGCTACGCCTTCCATCGAGCCGACGAACACGCTGCCGAGGCCGAGCAGTCCCGCGGCGACGGCGCCTTGCAGCGCTTCGGGCGCGCCGAGATAGGTCAATCGTGCGACGAGCGCGCTCGGGGTCACGCCGTGCTCGACCAGCGTGACCACCATGGCGTTGAAGATCTTCGATTCCTTGGGATTCGGCGCGCGTCCGGTGAGCTCGAGGAACGCCATGTCGCCAAGGTTGAGGTGGCCAAGGATCTCACCCGGCAGGTCCTTGCCGCGCACGGTGATGCGGTCGACCGTGGACCACGCGAGGTCCGACTTCAATGTTTTCCGCGCCATCAGTCGGCCTTGATGCCGGCGTCCTGGATCACCTTCGCCCAGCGCACGACTTCGCTCTTCAGGAACTGCGAGAACTGGTCTGGCGTGCCCGCGACCACGTCGACGCCCATCTTGCCGAAGCGCTCGCGGACGTCGGCGGAGGCGAGGATCTTGACCATCTCGGTGTTAAGGCGCTGCACGACGTCGCGCGGCGTACCGGCGACCGTGAGGACGCCGAACCATACGCCGACGTCATAGCCGGGAACGCCGGCTTCGTCGACGGTCGGGATTTCGCTCGCGAAAGGCGTGCGTGACTTGGAGGACACGCCGAGCGCTTTCAGCTTGCCGGCCTTGACGTGCGGCAGCACATTCGGCGTGTTGTCGAACATGACCTGCACCTGTCCGGCAATCAGATCCGTCACCGCCGGCGCGCTGCCTTTGTAGGCGACGTGTGTGACCTGCGTAGCAGTCATGGTCTTGAAGAGCTCGAACGAAAGATGGTTCGACGTGCCGTTGCCGGTCGAGGCGTAGTTCAGCTTGCCGGGATTGGCCTTCGCGTAGGCGATCAGTCCCTTCACATCATTGAACGGCACCGCCGGATTGGCGACCAGCAAATTCGGCGTCATCCCGGCGAGGGTGATGGGCGCGAAGTCCTTGGTCACGTCGAACGACGTCCGGTAGAGCGACTGGACGACGGAGAAGGGGAGCGCCGCGCCGAAAAGCGTGTAGCCGTCCGGCGGGGACTTCGCCGCCGCCTCCGTGCCGATGATCGTGTTGCCGCCGGGGCGGTTCTCCACGACGACCGGCTGGCCGAGCGCCTTCGGCAGCTCCGCCGAGAGCGTGCGCGCGAGCGTGTCGTTGAAGGCGCCGGGTGGGAAGGGGACGATGTAGCGCAGCGGCTTCGACGGCCACTGCTGAGCCGACACGCCGCCGGCCCACAGGGCGAGCGCGAAAACCAGGCTTTTCATGCGTCAAATATAGCCGGGGCCCTCGATCGGCGGGTGCGCGGAGAGAAACGCTTCGTCGACCTCCAGGCCGAGCCCGGGCGCTTCCGGCGGCCAGACGTTGCCGTCGCGATCGATTTCGCCGGGGTTGGAGACCAGCTCGTCGCGAAACTTGTTGGCGCGCGACACATCGCCTTCGAAATAGCCGCCGTTGTCGATCGCGGCGAGGAAATGGATCGTCGCGGCATGGTTCAGTCCCGTCATCGAGCTGTGCGGATGGATCGGCAGCTTCCACGCCGAAGCTAGGGCGGCGATGCGAAGCGCCTCGGTGATGCCGCCGGTCTTCGATAGATCCGGCTGCAGGATGGTGATGGCTCCGTCCTCGATGACGCGATCGAACTCGAAGCGCGTGTAATGGTTTTCGCCGGCAGCGAGCGGGGTGCGACCGAAAGTGCGCGCCTCGCGATAGCTGCGATAGTCATGCGCCGGAAACGGCTCTTCCAGCCAGCCGATGCCAAGCTCGTCCATCGCCGGCATCACGCGGCGCACGTCTTCGACCCGGTAGCCGATGTTCGCGTCGGTAAGGATCACCATGTCATCGCTGAACGCCTTGCGCACCGCGCGCATGCGCTCGATATCGGCCTTCGGTGAGTCGCCGACGCGGAGCTTGATCGCCTTGTAACCGGCATCGATGGACTTGCGCGCCTCGTCCACCAGTTGCGACGGCGGCTGATAACCGAGAGAGACGCCGCCTGCGTAGGCCGGGATCGCCTTGCGCCGGCCGCCCAGCAGCCGATACAACGGAATGCCGAGCGCTTTGCCGCGGATGTCCCACAGCGCCATGTCGATGCCGCTGATGGCGAGGCAGGCGCCGGCGCCCATCCCGTGGCTCGCGAGCTGGAAGCGATACATCTTGTCCCAGATGCCGTTCACGTCATGCGCATCCATGCCCTGGACGAGCTGTGTCAACGTGGTCTCGATGAGCTTTGCGACTGCCGTATGGGCGCGGCCGTGATGCGCCTCTCCCCACCCGACGATGCCGTCGTCGGTGGTTACTTTTACGACCACCGCATCGCGCTTGACGGCAGTGCCGATGCCTAAGGCGACGCGGTTCGCTGAGGGGATGGGGAAGGAGGTGGGATAGGCCTTGATGCCGGCGATCTTCATTGCTCGGCTTTTACGCCGGCCGTTGTGATCACCTTCGCCCACTTGGCAATCTCGGCGTCGAGGAACTTCGTGGCGAGCTCGGGCGTGTTGCCCACCGGCTCGATGCCGATCTGGTTGAAACGTTCCTTGATGTCCGACTCGTTGATCGCCCTTGCCGTTTCCTGGGCAAGCCGATCGACGATCGCGCGGGGCGTATTTCCCGGGGCCATGAAAAGCACCCAGGTGGACGATTCGAGGGCCGGGCCGCCGGCCTCCGCGACGGTCGGAACCTCCGGAGCTCCTGCGATGCGCGCGCCGGAAAACATCGCGAGCGCCTTGATCTTGCCGCCGCGCACATGCGGCATCAGCGTGCTCGGCACGTCGACCAGGATCTGGATGTCGTTAGCCATCAATGCCGTCAAGGCGGGCGCGGTGCCCTTGTACGGCACGTGGACCATGTCGATGGCGACCGTCTGCTTGAGCAGCTCGGTCGTGAGGTGTGCCGCTGCGCCGATGCCGGAGGAGCCGAAGTTCACTTTCCCGGGGTGCGCCTTCGCGTACGCGATCAGCTCTTTCACGTCCTTTGCCGGAAATTGCGGATTGGCCGTAAGGATGAGCGGCGCGATGCCGGCGAGCGAGACCGGGATCAGATCCTTGCGCGGATCGAAGGGCAGCTTGCCCGAGTAGAGCGTGACGTTGGCCGCATAGCCCGCGATGACCGTGAGCATTGTGTAGCCGTCGGGAGCTGCCTTCGCCACGATGTCCGAGCCAAGGATGCTGTTCGCTCCGGGCCGGTTGTCGACCACGATCGGTTGGCCGAGCGAGGCTTGCATCTTTTGCGTGACGACACGAGTGACGACATCCGTAATGCCGCCGCCGGTATAGGGCACGACCCAGCGGATGGGTTTGGCGGGCCAGGTCTGGGCGCTGGCGGTGAGCGGCGCTGCGAGCAGTACGAGGAGGAGTCGTTTCATGGGGCGCCAAATATAGCGGCGGCGTTTGGTGTTGCTCCGCAGCACCGGGGAGTGTGCGTCCGCGCGGCCGCTTATCTTTTTGTCCGAATCGGTTATGACATGCATTATTTCACTTAAAGAAGCGTCACTAAATGCAAGACTCATAAAGAGAACCGTCGACCAGACAGGCGGGTGGAGGCAAGCGTGGGCGAGGCCGTTCAGGCCAGCGGCGGGGAGACAGTAGCGGTCAAAGTTCTCGTTATCGACGACAGCAACACCATCCGTCGAAGCGCCGAGCTTTTCCTCAAGCAGGCTGGTTACGAGGTGATCCTGGCCGAGGACGGCTTCGACGCGCTGTCGAAGATCGCCGATCACCAGCCGCGCGTCATCTTCGTCGACATCATGATGCCGCGCCTCGATGGCTATCAGACCTGCGCGCTCATCAAGCAGAACCCTAAGCTCAAATCCACGCCGGTGATCATGCTTTCGTCGAAAGACGGCGTCTTCGACCGCGCGCGTGGACGGCTCGCAGGCTCCGATCGCTACCTCACGAAGCCTTTCACCAAAGAAGGCCTCGTCGCCGCAGTCAACGAATATGTCAAACCGTCATCCATCGCATCCTGAAAGGCATCGCATGGCAATCAAGAAAATCCTCGTCGTCGACGACTCGCCCACCGACCGGCAGTTCCTGAGCGAACTGCTGTCGAAGAGCGGGTTCAACGTCTCGACAGCCGAGAGTGCCGAGGATGCCTTCAGCAAGCTCAAGCAGTCGCGTCCCGACCTCGTGCTGATGGACGTCGTACTGCCGGGACAGAACGGTTTTCAGGCGACGCGCACGCTCAGCCGCGATGAGGCGACCAAGAACATCCCGATCATCCTTTGCACGAGCAAGGGACAGGAAACCGACAAGGTATGGGGGATGCGCCAAGGCGCCCGCGACTACATCGTCAAGCCGGTGAACCAGGCGGATCTTCTCGCCAAGATCGCGGCCCTCGGCTGACATGGCGGCAGCGACCTCGCTTCGCGATTACCAGCTCGCGCTGTCGCAGCGATTGCAGACGGCGGCGGCTGGCACGCGCGTGCCGTCGAAGCTCGGGCTGCGCATCGCCGGCGAGGCGTGGCTCGTGGATCTCATGGAAGCGGGCGAGGTGATCCCCGTGCCGCGCATTCACTCCGTGCCGCTCGCCCGTCCGTGGTTCAAGGGCGTGGCGAACGTGCGCGGCAACCTCTATAGCGTGACCGACCTTGCCGCCTTGCTCGGCGCGCCGCCGGCTGCGCTGTCCGACCAGGCGCGCCTGCTTTTGGTCGCCGAGCGATTCCGCGCCGGCGCCGCCTTCCTCGTGGAAGCCTCCGTCGGCTTGCGCAAAGCGGAGGAGCTGAAGATCCACACCGGTCACGCACCGCAGCGCTGGGTGCGGGCGCAATACGCCGATGCCGACGGCAAGCTCTGGAAAGAGCTCGATGTCGCAGCACTGATCCAGGACGAAGCGTTTTTGGAGGTGAGCTTATGAACCATCCCGCTGCTGGTCTGCTCGTCGCGGCAGCCGTTTTCTCATCGTTCGCCGCTGCCCAGGATGGCGTTACGGCGAACAAGATCGTTCTGGGCCAGGCGGCCGTGTTCAGCGGCCCCGCCGCGCAGCTCGGCATCCAGATGCGAAATGGCATCAAGGCCTACTTCGACTATGTGAACGAGAAGGGCGGCGTCCACGGCCGCAAGCTCGAGCTCGTCACGGAGGATGACCGCTATGAGCCGGCCGTGGCGCCGAGCGCAAGCAAGAAGCTGATCGAGGAGCACAAGGTGTTCGCGCTCCTCGGCTATGTCGGTACGCCCACCGGCGTGGCGCATCTTCCGGTCATCTCCCAGGCGAAAGTGCCGCTGGTGGGCATGTTCACCGGGGCCGAAGCGCTGCGCGTGCCGTTCAATCGCTACGTCTTCCATGTGCGCGCCAGCTACTACGACGAGACCGAGAAGATCGTGGAGCAGGTGGTCTCGACCGGCGGACGCAAGATCGCCGTGTTCTATCAAAACGATGCCTACGGCGAGGCAGGCCGCAAGGGCACCGAGCTCGCGCTGACCAAGCGCACGATGAAGATCCACTCCAGCGGCACCGTCGAGCGCAACACCTTGAAGGTCGAGGAAGCGGTCAAGGCCATCAATGTGTCGGAGCCGGACGCTATTGTGATGGTCGGTGCGTACGCCGCTTGCGCGGAATTCATCAAGCAGATGCGCAAGGCGGGCAGCGGCGCCACCTTCTACAACGTGTCGTTCGTCGGCAGCAAGGCGCTCGCCGACGCGCTCGGCGCGGAGGGCAGCGGCGTCGCCATCTCGCAGGTCGTGCCTTTCCCTTGGGGAAACGCAGTGCCGGTGGTCAAGGAATACCAGCAGCTCGCGAGCAAAGGCGGCTTGACGGATTACAACTTCAGCGCGATGGAAGGATTCCTGACCGCGAAGGTGATGGTGGAGGCCCTGCGCCGCGCGGGCAAGAACCCGACGCGCGAGGGCCTGGTGGAGGCCATGGAGCGGATGCAGGACGTGGATCTCGGCGGGTTTTACGTCGGCTATTCGCCGAAGAACCACGCCGGCTCGAAATTCGTCGACCTGACGATCATCGGTCGTAACGGCAAGTTCCTGCGCTAGGGGAATTCAATGGGAAACAGATTCGACTTTTTCAAGATGCCCTTCGTAGCGCGTGCGCCCGCCGTGGAGCCGAGCGCGGCCGCCGGGTCCGTCGGGTGGACGGCACGGCTGCGCAAAGGCGGTAAGCTGCCGCTGCTGGCGGGGTTGCTCGCGCTTGTCATCGTGGTGGACGCCGGCATCGTGGTCTACGACGCGCGCGAAGCCACGTTCAACACGCTGTACGTTGCCGCGGTCGGAAAGATCCGCATGCTCTCCCAGCGACTCGCGAAGGCCGCGCAGCAGGCCTCGCAAGGTAACCGGGAGGCCTTCAAGCAGCTGAAGGACAGCCGCGACGAGTTCGCCGCGACGGTGGCGCTTCTCGGTGCGGGCGGGGTGGCGAGCGGGGTGACGCTGCCGCCGACGCCCGATCGTGTGCGGCCACAGCTCGCCGCGCTGGAGACCGAGTGGAAGAAGACGGAGCGCAATGCCGGCCTCGTGATTGCCGAGGAGCGCAACCTGGTCGCCCTCGGGGCTGCCGTGCGTCTCATTAACGACAACAACCCGGCGCTGCAGGAGCTGGCCGATGAAATTGCGGCGCTCAGCGTGCAGACGGGAGGCAGCGCGCGCCAGAACGCAATCACCGCACATCTGGTCATGCTGACGCAGCGCATGGCCAAGAACGCCAACGCGATGCTCGCGGGCGACGTCGTGGACCCGGAGGTGGCCTTCCTTCTTGGCAAGGACACCAACACGTTCCGCGATTTGGTCCAGGGTCTGCTTCAGGGCAATGAAGCACAACGCATCGTGCGTGCCAGCGACAGCGAGCTTCGCGGCAAGCTCGGCGAGCTGGAGAACGGCTTCAAGCAATACCAGACCGGTGTTAGCCAGATCCTCGGCAACATGCAGCGCCTCGTGAACGCGAAGCGCGCGACGCGCGACATCTTCAACGAGAGCGAAACCCTGCTCGGCGCGGCCGAGCGGCTGGCGGAGGGCTACGAAGGCTCGCTCACGGCGCGCAAGTTCAACTTCCTCGCCATGGGCGCGGTATCGTTACTTGCGCTGGCGCTCCTCCTGCTCATCGGCAAGGCGTACATCGACGACAGCCGGCGGCGCGCGGAGGAAAGCGAGGGCCAGAACAAGGCGAACGAGGCTGCGATCATGCGGCTTCTCGACGAGATCGGAAACCTCGCTAACGGAGACCTCACGGTGCGCGCGAAGGTGACCGAGCACATGACCGGCGCCATCGCGGATTCGATCAACTACACGATCGATGAGCTGCGGCGCCTTGTGGCCGGAATCAATACGGCTGCGCAGCAGGTGACGGCTGCCACCCAGGAAGCGCAGAGCATCTCGACGCAGCTTCTGCAGGCTACGCAGAAGCAAGCGACCGAGATCCAGGGCACGGGACAATCGGTCGCGCACATGGCGCAGTCGATGAACAAGGTGTCCGAGAACGCCGACGATTCGGCCAAGGTCGCGGAGAACTCGCTCAACGCTGCCGCGAAGGGCGCGCAAGCGGTGCAGAACGCGATCCGCGGCATGAACGATATCCGCGACCAGATCCAGGAGACGTCCAAGCGCATCAAGCGGCTGGGCGAAAGCTCGCAGGAGATCGGCGAGATCGTGCAGCTTATCTCCGACATCACCGAGCAGACCAACGTGCTTGCGCTCAACGCCGCGATTCAGGCGGCCTCGGCCGGCGAAGCGGGCCGCGGATTTACGGTGGTCGCCGAAGAGGTGCAGCGGCTGGCGGAGCGCTCCGGTGAAGCCACCAAGCACATCGGCGCCATCGTTAAGAGCATTCAGCGCGATACGCAGGATGCGGTCGAGGCCATGGAGCGCAGCACGCGCGGGGTGGTGGAAGGAACGCGCATCGCCGACGAGGCTGACCAGGCGTTGCGCGAGATCGAGAAGATCTCCAATCGCCTGGCGGAGCTGATCGGCGCAATCTCCAATGCCACGCGCCAGCAGGCCACGTCGGCCGACCAGGTCGCGGACAAGATGAAAATCATACTTGGGGTCACGCAGCTTACGACCGAAGGCACCAAGAAGACCGCGCTGGCAGCCACGCGCCTCACACAGCTGGCCGACGGGCTGAAGAGCTCGGTGGCGGGCTTCAAGGTGGCCTAAGGCCCGCATGGCCGATACGACAATCCTGTCCTGGATCAGCGCTGAGGTCGATCAGGCGCTCGAGCGCGTTCGCGCGCAGCTCGCCACGTATACGGCCACCCCGCAGGACGCGTCGGTCCTCGGAAATTGCCCCGAGCATCTCCACCAGGTGAGCGGCGCGCTCAGCATGGTCGGCTTGAGCGGCGCCACGCGCTTCTGCGAGGCGCTCGAGAAAAGCTTTGTAGGCCTCACCTCTGCCGAGGCCGAGAAGGCGCTTCTCATCGACCGCGCGGTCGTGGAGCTAAAGAAATTCGTCGACGACCTCGTGCACGGTCAGCCGAACATGGCGGTGCGCCTGTATCCGGCGTACCGCGACCTGGCCGAGCTGCAGGGCAGGGCGGACAGCTCGGAAGTCGAGCTTTTCTTCCCCGATCTCACGCCGCCCGCGCCGTCGCATCCCAGCCCCCGCGCGGACGAAGACGGCGAGCTGCCCTCGTTCCTGCAAGCGCAGCGCACGCGGTGGCAACGCGGCATCCTGGCGTGGCTGCGCCGCGATCCGCGGGGTCTCGAGGACATGCGCGAGACGCTCGATGCCATTCACTCGGTCGCGCACAAGCTTCCGGAGCGGCGCGCGATCTGGTGGGTGGCGGTCGGACTGGTCGATGCGCTCCTCGATGTGTCGGAGCCGAGCGAGCTTGCCGTCGCGCGCCGCCTGTGGACCAAGATCGATATCTATATCCGCGAAATCGCTACGGGCGCACAGCCGGACAACGACCATCTGCTGCGCGAGCTCCTTTACGTGATCGCGCGCTGCGCGCCCCTTACGCAGCGCATCCGCGACATCAAGCTTCTCTATGGACTCGACGCATTGCTGCCGGGCGCACAGGCCGCGGCGGCCGCCGCCGATCCGGATTCCCTCCAGCCTGTGCTCGACGAAGTACGCGAGAAGCTGCGCAAGCTGAAGAAATTCTGGCGCCAATACATCGCCGGGGAGCCGAACGTCCGCGACGTCATCCGTGAACGCGCGAAGACCCTGCAACCGCGTGCCACGCCGCTGCAGAGCGCGCAGTTAAACCGGCTCCTGGACGGTATCGCGCAAGCGGCCGGGCGCCTTGCCGACCCGCACCCGCGCGAGAGCGAGGCGATGCTCGTCGAGATGGCGGCCGCGTTCCTTCTCGCCGATCACATTCTCGATACCTTTGGCCGCGCCCCCAGCGATCTCGACGAGCAGGTCGACATCCTCACCCGCTGGCTTCTCGAGGCGGCGAACGGCCAGCCTAACCCGGGCTTGCCCGCCGGGCTGCGGCCCGATCTCGTGCAGGAGATCAGCGCGATCAAGCTCCGCGCGCAGGTGGCGCGCGAGATCCTCGTCAATCTGCAGCAGGTCGAGCAGGCCCTAGACAACTATGCGCGGGGCAAGGGTTCCGCGAAAGACGTACAGGCGCTCAGCCCGCAGCTGCGCCAGATCCATGGCGCGCTTTCCGTGCTGCGCTGGGAGCGCGCGGCCGGGGTGCTCGAGCGCTGCGAGCAGCTCATGGCGTCTCTCGCGCCCTCGAGCCCCGACATGGACTGGATCGCGGAAGGCTTGAGCAGCCTCGGGCTTTTCGTGACGCCTTGCCTCGATGGGCGCGAGCCGCGGGAGCAGGCCGTCGAGACGTTCCTCGAGCGCTTCGACAAGCGCGCTCCGGCGGCGCCGGCTCCTGCACCAAAGTCGGCGGCGGCGGGCGAGTCCGAGGAGCTACTGCAGATCTTTCTGGAGGAAGGCCGCGGCGTCATGGCCGCGATCGACACCGGGCTCCCCATTTGCCGCGCCGATCCAGCGAACCTGGACGCACTCGGCGCCATTCGCCGCGGCTTCCACACCTTGAAGGGCAGCGGACGGATGGTCGGCCTTACCGCGCTCGGCGACGCGGCGTGGGAAGTGGAGCAGGTCCTGAATCGCTGGCTCGATGAGAAGCAACCGGCATCGGCCGAACTGCTCGATATGGCGGGAGCGGCCGCTGTGCATTTCGCCGCCTGGATCGAAAAGCTCGGCGCAGGCGAAAGGCCGCAGATCGACCCGGGCGTAATTGCCGGACTGGCGCAGAGGCTCAAGCCGGACGTCGTCCAGATCTACGTGAAGGAAGCCCGCGCGCATGTCGCGACGCTGGCAGCTCAGTGCAAGCGCTGGTGCGCGAATCGCGGCACATCCGCGCCGGACGACTTCATGCGCGCAGCGCACACCCTGGCGAGCAGCTCGCGCACGGCTGGCTATGAAACCATCGCCGATCTCGCCGCCGCCCTCGAGCAATGGATGCCGCTGGCCGGCCGCACCGTGGAGGAAGCTGACGCCGTAGTCGTCGCGGCCGCCGTCGCCAAGCTGACCGAAATGGTCGCGGCGGTACACCAGGGCAAGGATCCCGTTTCGGCGGCGGAAACCACGCAGCAGCTCCGCGCGCTCTCGGCTCGGCTGCAGCCGCCGCCCAAGCCGAAAGACAAGCGCGTCATGCGCGACGACATCGACAGCGAGCTGCTGCCGATCTTCCTCGAGGAGGCGGGCGAGCTCGTGCCGCAGGTCGCCGGTGACCTGCGCGATTGGAAAGCAAACCCGCAGGACCGCAAGCTCGCCGACGCCGTGAAGCGCGCCCTGCACACGCTCAAGGGTAGTGCCCGGATGGCGGGCGCGATCCGGCTGGGCGAGCTCACGCATTTGATGGAAAGCCGCATCGAGTTCGCGCTCGAGGCGGGCGAATTGACGTCGGCGGTGTTCGAGGACCTGCAGGGACAGATGGATCGGTTGAGCACGGACGTCGAGCGCATGCGGCAAGCGCCGGCGGCCATGACCACCCCTATTCCGGCAGTTGCTACGGCACCGGCTGCCATGGTCGCGGAACCCGCACCTGCTCCCGCCCCGGCGCCCGTGCCCCAGCCCGCGGCGATGCTGCGGGTAAACGCCGATCGCCTGGATTCGCTGATCAACGAATCCGGCGAGGTTGCGATTGCGCGTGCGCGGATCGAGGCGGAGCTGCGGCACGTCAAGCAATCGCTCGCCGAGCTCGATGAAAGCATTGCGCGCCTGCGCACGCAGCTGCGCGAAGTGGAGATCCAGGCCGACAGCCAGATGCAATCGCGCCGCTCGGTGCTCGAGGAGCGCGAGCAGGAATTCGACCCGCTCGAGTTCGACCGCTATACGCGCCTCCAGGAACTGACGCGGATGATGGCGGAAGGCCTGAACGACGCGGCATCGATCCAGCAGACGCTGGTCAAGAACCTGGGCGAGACGGACGCCGCGCTCCTGCAGCAGGCCCGCATCGGGCGCGAATTGCAGCAGGATCTGATGCGCATGCGCGCGCTGCCTTTCGTCAACCTGAGCGAGCGTCTTCATCGCATCGTGCGGCAGACCGCGCGCGACCTCGGCAAGAAAGCCGAGCTGGACATCGACGGCGGCCAGGTCGAGATCGATCGAAGCGTGCTGGAGCGCCTCGCGGCGCCGCTCGAGCATCTGCTGCGCAACGCGCTTGCGCACGGCATCGAGGATCCGCAGACGCGGGTCCGTGCCGGAAAAGGGGAGGCGGGGCGCGTCTCGATCGCGCTGCGGCAGGATGCGAACCAGATCGTCCTGGTGCTGGCTGATGATGGCGCCGGTATCGACCTCGAGCGCTTGCGCGGCAAAGCTCTCGACAAAGGTCTGATCCGCGCCGACCAGGCGCTGCAGGAAGCCGAGCAGCTGCAGCTCATTTTTCTCTCGGGCTTGTCCACGGCGGAAAGCGTGACCGAGCTCGCCGGCCGCGGCGTCGGGATGGACGTGGTGCGCACTGAAATCGCCGCCATCGGCGGGCGCATCGAGCTCTCCACGCAACGCGCGACCGGCACCACGTTCAACATTTACCTGCCGCTCACCCTCGCGGTCACGCAGACCGTGATGGTTCGCGCCGGGACAGTGACGGCGGCGATCATGGCCGCTGCGGTCGAGCAGGTGCTGCGGGTCAAGGCCGACGAGCTCGTCGCCTTGTACGAGAAAGGCCATGTCCCGTTCCAGGGCCGCGAGTATCCGCTGCACTACCTGCGCGAGCTCCTCGGCCACCGCGGCGCAACCGACATCCAGGCGAATAACTCTGTGCTCCTCGTTCGCGGCGGCAACCACCGCGCCGCGGTGCATGTCGACCAGCTTTTCGGCAACCGCGAAATGGTGGTCAAGAACATCGGGCCGCAGCTCGCTCGCCTTGCCGGTGTGGGGGGCGCTACCGTCATGCCGGACGGCAGCATTGTGCTGATTCTCAACGTGGTGCAGCTCGCGCAGCGCAGGCAGCTGGCGCCGGCGCGCACCGCGGGGCTGGAAATCACCTCTACCGTGGCCGCGGTTGCACCGATCGTCATGGTGGTGGACGACTCCATCACGGTGCGCAAGATCACCAGCCGCCTGCTCGAGCGCGAGGGCTACCGGGTGCTGACGGCGCGCGACGGCGTCGACGCCCTCGAGCAGCTCAAGAACGAGCGGCCTGCGGTGATGCTGATCGATATCGAGATGCCGCGGATGGACGGCTTCGACCTCACGCGCAACGTGCGCGGCGACCCGAAGACGATGGATATCCCGATCATCGTGATCTCGTCCCGCTCGGCGCCCAAGCACCGCAGTCGCGCCGCGGAGCTCGGCGTCAACGCGTATCTCGGCAAGCCTTATGAGGAGGCCGACCTCCTGCAGCAGATTGCCTCCTTCGTGACGCGATGAAAGCCGAGCGCCAGGAATACATCGGCAAGTATCCCGTGCAGCGGGAGATAGGGTCCGGCGCCACGAGCCGCGTGTACCTGGCGCGCGATCCTTTCGCGGACCGCAACGTGGCGATCAAGGTGTTCCTGTTCGACAAGCAGGCGGACGAGGCGCAGGAGCGGATGATGCACAAGTCGTTCGTCGCCGAGGCTTCGCTCGCCGGCAAGCTCAATCATCCGCACATCGTCGACATCTACGATGCCGTCGTCGAGCCCGGCCGCAGCTATCTCGTCATGGAGTACGTCCCCGGGACGACGCTCGAAGCCTATTCAGACGTCGCCACGCTGCTGCCGGTCGGCAAGGTGGTCGAGATCATCTTCAAGTGCGTGCGGGCGCTCGAGTACGCGTGCCGCCACGGCATCATCCATCGCGACATTAAGCCGGGCAACATCCTGCTGTCCGAGGCCGGCGAGACCAAGGTGAGCGATTTCGGCGCCTCGTTCCAGCAGAAGGTGCTGGATACGACGCAGATCACCGGCGTCGGCTCGCCGGCGTACATGTCGCCCGAGCAGATCCGCATGGAGACGCTCACGCACCAGACCGACATCTACTCCCTCGGCGTGACGATGTACCGCCTTCTCACCGGGCGACTGCCGTTCACTGCTTCGACGCAGGCGGCGTTGATGTACGCGATCCTGAATACCGACCCGGTGCGCCCCGCGAAGCTGCGCCCCGAGCTGCCGGGCCTGCTCGACGCCGTGGTGATGAAGGCGCTCGAGAAGGATCCCGGCGCGCGCTATCAGTCGTGGCTCGATTTCGGCAAGGACCTCGGCCAGGCCTTCGCCAGCCTGCGACAGTCGGGCGCTACGGTGTCGGATTCCGAGCGCTTCACCAAGCTGCGCGATTTCCCGTTCTTCGCCGACTTCAACGATGTCGCGCTCTGGGAGCTGGTCCGCATCGGCGCCTGGAAGGCCATCGGCCCGCACACCACGCTGATTCGCGAAGGCGAGACCGGCGACAACTTCTACTTCCTGAGCGAAGGCGAGGTCGACGTCTCCCTCTCGGGCAAATCGCTCGCCACCGTCAAGGCCGGGCGCTGCTTCGGCGAGATGCTCTACTTCGCCGACAAGGCGCAGCGCCGCACGACGACCGTCACCGCCCGCGGAGCGATCACCGTGATGGAGGTGAAGTCCGACGCCATGCGCGCCGCGAGCGACGCCTGCCAGTCAGCCTTTAATAAGGCGTGCATGCGCGTGCTGATCGA
>DATLDY010000078.1:0-3083 GCA_035525655.1 Burkholderiales bacterium | reverse complement strand
ATGAAGGGCATCACGCCGGTGAACACCTGCCCGAGCGTGACCGGCACCGGCGAGGAGCTCTTCACCACGAACACGTTCAGGCCCACCGGCGGCGTGAGCACGCCGATCTCGGCGAGCTTCACCGACACCACGCCGAGCCAGATCGGGTCGAAGCCCTGCGCCACCATCACCGGGTACATGATCGGCAGGGTCATCACCATGATGGCGATCGGCTCGATGAAGCAGCCGAGGATCGTGAACAGCACCACGTAGCCGATGAGGTAGGTGTACTTGCCGGTGCCGAGCCCGAGCAGCCCGTTGGAGATGATGTCGACCAGCCCGGAATAGGTGAGGAAGCGCGCGAACAGCATGCCGCCGACGACGATGATGAAGATCACCGAAGTGGTGACCGCCGCCTCCTTCAGCACCTCGGTCAGCGTGCCGAGGCCGAGCTTGCGCTTGGCCAGGGCGATGAGGAAGGCGCCGAAGGCGCCGACTGCGCCGGCGTAGGTGGCCGGGAAGTAGCCGCCATAGATGCCGCCCACCACGAGGAAGAAGAGCGCGCCGATGCCGGACACGCCGTAGAGCGAGCGCCAGCGCTCCGACCAGTTGATCTTGATGTCCGCGAGCGGCGCGAGATCGGGCCGCACGCGCGCCAGCACGTAGATGCCGCCGCAATAGATCAGCGCCGTGACGATGCCCGGGATGATGCCGGCGATGAGCAGCTTGCCGATCGACTGCTCGGTGATCACGCCGTAGATCACCATCAGGATGCTGGGCGGGATGAGCGCCGCGAGCGTTCCCGCGGCGGCGATGCAGCCCGAGCTCAAGCGCACGTCGTAGCCGAAGCGCGTCATCTCCGGCATGGCCATCTTGGTGAACACCGCGGCATTCACGATGGTGGAGCCCGACGCCGCGCCGAACGCGGCAGAGGACATGACGGTGGCCATCGCGAGGCCGCCGCGCAGCTTGCCGAGCCAGACGTACGCGGCGCGGAAGCATTCGGTGACGATGCCCGCCGCCGTGGCGAACGAGCCCATCAGGATGAAAAGCGGAATCACCGCGAGGTTGAAATTGTTGGTGGTGCTGAACGGGATCGCGGCGAGCTGCGCCCCGGCGGCATCCGGCCCGACCGTGAGCAGGATGCCGATGAATCCGGCCATGCCGAGCGCCACGCCGATGTGCACCCCGAAGGCGAGGCACACGATGAGGAACGGAATGACGATCCAGGCGGCCGCCTGGGCGGAGAGCAGCTCCATGGCGCCGGTCAGCTCACCTTGGCCGTATCTTCCGGCGCGGGGCCGTGCTGCGGCGGCGGCTCGCCGCGCCGCGCGCGCCCGAAGTCCCCGATCGCGTCGAGCACCAGCTGCAGCACGAGAAGCAACGCGCCGGCGGTGAGCAGCGTGCGCGCGGGATAGAGCGGGAAGCGGATCGTGCCCATCGTCGCCTCCTGGATCTCCCAGCTATAGGAGAGCTCGCCGAAGCTGTACCAGGCGAGCAGCACGAAGAACGCGAGCGCCATCAAATGGGTGAAGAGATCCGCCAGCGACCTGGCGCGCGCGCTCATGAAGCCGTGCAGGATCTCGACGCGGATGTGGCCGCGCTTCTCCTGCGTGAAGGCGAGCGCGCCGAAGACGATCAGCACCATGGTGCTCTCGGTGATCTCGAGCGTTCCGGGCACCGGCCAGTCGAGGAAATTGGTGCCGACCACGTCGGCGACGCAGATCAGCATGGACAGCATCATGCCGATCGAGCCGAGCAGCACCAGGCCGATGGCCAGGCGCCGCAGGATCTCCGCCGCCCACCTCATTGGGCGATTAGCTGCCTCCAGCGCGCCGCCACCTTCTTCGGCGTCTCGGCGTCCTTGGTCGCGGCCGCCGTGGCCTTCTCCCAGGCGTCGAGGAAGTCCGGCGACTGGGCTTTCCACTTCTTCAGCTCCTCGGCCGGGAACGGCTTGAACGTGCCGCCCTTCTCCTTGATGTTGGCCACGGCCTTCGTCTCGAAATCGCCGACCCACGCGAGGTAGTCCTGCGCCGTCTTGGCGGACTGGTCGGTGAAGGCCTGCTGGATGTCCTTGGGCAGGCGTGCCCACGTGCGCTTGCTCATGGTGACGTTATGGCCGGTAATGGCCATGACCGGGCCGCAATGGTTCTTGCCGACCTCGACCAGCCTGAACGTCTGGATGTTGCCCGGGTTGATGAACGAGTAGTCGAGCGTGCCGTGCTGCAATGCCTCGTAGATGCCGGTCGGCGCCACGGTGACCGGCACGGCGCCGATGGCCGTGAAAGCCTTCGGGATGTCGGCGCCGAAGCTGCGGACTTTCTTGCCCTTCAGCTTCGCCACGCTGTCGCAATCGGCCGAAGGCCCGCTCAAGTAGTATTCGCCGAGCGGCTGCTGGAACAGCCATACGACGCCCGCGCGATCCATTTCCTGCCGGTAGACCGGGAACTCTTTGACAACCGTGCCGAGCACTGCCATCGCCTGCTTGCTCGAGGTGAAGACGAGCGGCGTCTGGAAGGCACGCCAGTAGTGCAGCTGGTCCGGGTTGTAGCCCGGCGCGGTCGCGGTCATGTCGATCGCGCCCTTGGCAGTGAGCATGAGGAGCTCGGTGGTCTTGCCGAGGCCTTCCGAGTAGGTCGTGGTGATCTTCACCTGGCCGTTGGTGCGCTTCTCGATCCCGGTCACGAAATCCTTCTCGAGCTGGATGAACGGGCTGTCGGCGAGGTAATGGCCCCAGCGCAGGTTGTACTTCGCCTGCGCGGCCGCGTCGCCGGCCGCGACGCCGAACGTGCCGATGACGGAAAGCAGCAATGGCAGCTTGCGTTTCATGATCCTCGTCCCTCCTCTAGATTTCACAAGCGCCGGCGCCGCCATCGACGTCAGCGATATCTGGTATCGACCGAAGCAATACCGAATGCAGCGGCTATCTTCCGCTGTCATAGTTTCGCCCCTCCTAGTAAATGTCAAGCCATAGAATCGCGTCCGATGCTTCGAAACGTTCTTTCCGGCGCGCTCCGCCTTTGGGATGTCGAAGGCACGGTCGAGCCGGATGAAGACGCCTTGATCGTGACCGTCGGCGAAACAGCGCTTCGAATCGTGCCCCG
>DATLDY010000038.1:0-21555 GCA_035525655.1 Burkholderiales bacterium | reverse complement strand
AGCGCCACCTCGCTCGCCCTCACCCCTTTCCCGCATGCGGCCGGAGCCGCTTCGTCGCTGATCGGGGCCATCGGCTTCACGTCCGGCGCAGTGCTGAGTGCGGTGCTGGGCATAGCGTTCGACGGCACGTCGCGTCCCATGACCACGCTGGCCGCGGTTGCCGGCGTGGCGGCATTCGTTTTCGAGAGGAGGCTCGCGCGTGGAACGGCTTGACGCGGTCGTCATCGGCGCCGGGATCGTCGGCCTCGCGGTCGGCCGGGAGCTCGCGCTGGCCGGCCGCGAGGTAGTGATCCTCGAAGCCGAGGACGCCATCGGCACGCATACGAGCTCGCGCAACTCGGAAGTCATCCATGCCGGCATCTATTACCCGAAAGGCTCGCTCAAGGCGCGCGCGTGCGTCGAGGGCAAGCATCTCCTTTATGAGTACTGCGCGACGCACGGCGTGCCGCACCGGCGTTGCGGCAAGCTGATCGTCGCCACGGATCAGGCACAGCTCGAGGAGCTCGGCGCGATCCGCGCCAAGGCGCATGCGAACGGCGTCACCGATGTCGACTGGATCGCCAAGGAAGAGGTCGCGCGCATGGAGCCCGAGCTCTTCTGCGTCGGTGCGCTTCACTCCCCCTCCACCGGCATCATCGACAGCCATGCCCTGATGCTCGCCTACCTCGGCGATGCGGAAGCGCACGGCGGCATGCTTGGGCTGAAGAGCCCGTTCGAGCGCGCAATCGTGCGCAGCGACGGATTCGAGCTCCACGTAACGGGGAGCGAGCCGATCCATTGCCGCGTCCTCATCAACAGCGCCGGCCTGCGCGCGCCGAGCGTCGCCAAGGCGGTCGAGGGCTACCCGGCCGACCGCGCGCCGGGCGAGTTCTACGCCAAGGGCAACTACTACTCGCTCACGCGGCGCTCGCCGTTCTCGCGGCTCGTCTATCCCGTCCCGGAGCCCGGCGGGCTCGGCGTCCACGTCACGCTCGACATGGGCGGCCAGGCGCGATTCGGCCCGGATGTGGAGTGGGTCGAAGGCATCAGCTACGACGTCGATCCGCGCCGCGCCGATCGCTTCTATGCGGCCATCCGCCGCTACTGGCCCGGCCTGCCGGACGGCGCGCTCGCGCCGGGCTACGCCGGCATCCGCCCAAAGACCGCGGGCCCCAAGGATCCGGCGCCGGACTTCGGAATCCAGGGCCCCGCGAAGCATGGCGTCGCCGGCCTGGTGCATCTCTTCGGCATCGAGTCGCCCGGACTCACGGCAAGCCTCGCCCTGGCCGGCGCCGTGCGAAAGGAACTGAGCTAAGATGAAATTTCTATTGGGAGATGAGCGAATGGTTTCGACGAGAACACTGATCGGCGCGCTCGCGGCTGCCGCATTCTGCGTGCCGGCGTCTGCGCAAAGCACCAAGTGGGACATGCCCACGCCTTATTCCGACGGCGAGTTCCATACGCGCAACGTGCGCCAGTTCGCCGAGGACGTGAAGAAGGAGACCAACGGCGCGCTCGAGATCACTGTGCATTCCAACCAGTCGCTGATCAAGCACCCGGACATCCTGCGCGCGGTATCGACCGGCCAGGTCAATATCGGCGAGTTCCTGCTCGGCCAGTTCGGCAACGAGGACCCCGTATTCGCCGCCGACAACGTTCCATTCGTCGCGCCCGGATACGACAACGCGATGAAGTTCTACAACGCGCAGAAGCCGGTGCTGGAGAAGAAACTGCAGGGGCGCGGGATAAAGCTGCTCTATGCCGTCGCCTGGCCGGGCCAGGGCCTGTACACGAAGGATCCGGTGAAGTCGGTGTCCGACCTGAAGGGCCAGAAGATGCGCACCTACAGCCCGCTCACCTCGCGGCTTGCGGAGCTTCTCGGCTGCACGAGCGTGCAGGTCCAGGTGTCCGACGTGCCGCAGATGTTCGCGACGGGCGCTATGCAGGCGATGGTCACCTCGTCGGCGACCGGCACCGCGACCAAGGCTTGGGAGTTCGTCAAGAACTACACCAAGACCAATGCCTGGAATCCGAAAAACGTGATCGTGGTGAACGAGCGCGCCTTTGCCCGCCTGCCGAAGAACCAGCAGGACGCCCTCGTGAAAGCCGCGGCCGCGGCCGAGCCGCGCGGCTGGGAGATGTCCAAGGCCCGCGAGAAGGAAGGCGACGACACGCTCGCTAAAAATGGCGTCGCCGTGTCCGACGCCAGCCCCGAGCTGAGAAGCGCGCTTTCCAAGCTCGGCGAGCAGATGGCCGCCGAATGGGAGAAATCGGCGGGCGCCGACGGGCAGGCGATCCTGAAGGCCTACAAGGGAAAGTAAACCAGTGAGGCGGTTTCTCGACCGCCTCTACTTCGGGGCCGGGGTCCTCGCCGCCGCCGCGGTCGCGGCGATCTGCGCGTTGATGCTGTTGCAGGCGTTCGGACGCGGGGCCGGAATCCTCGTCCGCGGCGCCGACGACATCGTCGCCTGGCTCTGCGCAGCGTGCACGTTCCTCGCGCTCGGCCACACCTTTCGCCATGGCGATCTCGTGAGGGTCGGTGTGTTCCTCGACCGCTTGTCCCCGCGCCCGCGCTGGCTCGCCGAGCTCTTCGCGCTCGGGTTCACATCGGTCTTCGTCGCCTACATGCTGTGGGCGGTGACGCGGTTCGTCTACGACAGCTGGCAGTTCAGCGAGGTCGCGCAGGGCCTGATCCGCGTGCCGATCTGGATCCCGCAGCTGAGCCTCGTGGTCGGCATCGCGATCTTCTTCATCGCGGTGCTCGATGAGCTCGTCGCCGTGCTCAACAAAAGCAAGCCGAGCTACCAGCTTGCCGAGGAAGCCCGTGCCGCGGCGGGCGACTTTTCGGAAAAGCTGTGACACCGCTCGAATCGGCCGCCATCCTGCTCGGCCTGCTGCTCGTCCTCCTGATGGGCGGCGTCTGGATCGCCATCGCGCTCTCCGCCGTGGCGTGGTTCGGGCTGCACTTCTTCACCAATACGCCGCCGGACGTGAATCTCTTCCAGTCCTTCTGGGGCTCGAGCGCGTCGTGGACGCTCGCCGCCCTGCCGCTTTTTGTGTGGATGGGCGAGATCCTCTTTCGAACGCGGCTCTCCGAGGAGATGTTCGAAGGCCTGTCGCCCTGGCTCGGCTGGCTGCCCGGCCGCCTGATGCACGTCAATATCCTCGGCTGCGCCGTGTTCGGCACGGTATCGGGATCGTCTGCCGCCACCTGCGCGACGATCGCCAAAGTGGCACTGCCGGAGCTGAAGAAGCGCGGCTACGACGAGAAGACCTGCCTTGGCTCGCTCGCGGCCGCCGGCACCCTCGGCATCCTGCTGCCGCCGTCGATCATCATGGTCGTGTACGCGGTGGCGGCCGAGGTCTCGATCATCAAGGTTTTCCTCGCCGGGTTCATCCCGGGGATCCTCCTCACGGCGCTGTTTTCCGGCTACATCATCGTCTGGGCGCTCGCCAATCCGGAGAAGACGCCGCGCGAAGACCAGCACTACACGCTGCGCGAGAAGCTCTACCGCAGCCGGCTTCTCGTGCCTTGCATCGTTCTCATCGCCTTCATCGTGTGGGTGATGGTGATCGGCTGGGCGACCGCGACCGAGGCCGCCGCGTACGGCGTGCTCGGCGCGCTGGTCATCGCCTGGTGGTCGGGGGGACTGAACTGGGCGAACTTCTCGGCGAGCCTGATGGGGGCGACGCGCCTTTCATGCATGATCCTCTTCATCCTTGCGGGCGCGAGCTTCCTCTCGTCGTGCATGGCCTTCACCGGCATCCCGCGCGTGCTCGCCGAATGGGTGGCGGCGATGAACCCGAACCCCTATGGGCTGATCGCCATCTTGGCCGTCATCTACATCGTCCTCGGCACGGCGCTCGACGGCGTGTCGATGATCGTGCTCACCACGTCGGTGGTGATCCCGATGGTGGAGAAGGCCGGCTTCGACCTCATCTGGTTCAGCATCTTCATCGTGCTGCTCGTAGAGATCGCCGAGCTCACGCCACCGCTGGGCTTCAACATCTTTGTGCTGCAGACTATGACGGGGCGCGACAGCAACTACGTCGCTTGGGCGTCGCTGCCGTTCTTTTTCATGATGGTGCTCTGCGTGGTGCTGATCACCGTGTTCCCGCAGCTGTGCACCTGGCTGCCGGACATGCTCATCGGCGTCGCGAAGAAATAAATAGGGACGGACCCTAATTAAAAAATAAATGGGGTCTGTCCCTATTTATTTTGTTCAGCCGAAGACCATCCTGCGCGCCAGGCGCTTCGATCCCTGCGGGTGCGCCGCGTAGCGCGGCAGGAGATGCGGGTCCGCCTCCTCGTCCACGGTACCCGGCTCCACCGTTACGGCCGAGCGGTAGTAGCGACGCGCGCTGGCGAGCGCGCCGTCGTTGAGGTTGCCATTGGGATAGCAGAAGACGGACACCGGCCGCTCGAGGCGGTTCTCGAGTGCGGCGCGGCTCTCGCGCATCTCGGCGTCGGTCTCCTCCACCGTGAGCGAAGTGAGGATCGGATGGGTCATCGTGTGCGAGCCGATGGTGACGACGCGCGGGTCGAGCGCCTTCAGCTCGCGCCACGTTGCGAGATCGAATTCGGCGCGCTGGGCCTCCGACGGCGCGAAGCGCGGCGTGGCGGCGCGAATACTCGTTTCCACTTGCTTGCGCCGCGCGATCTCCAGCGTCTTCATCCACTCGACGAAGCCCTCGACCTCCGCGGGTGCACCGACCTGCGCCGCGAGCTCGCCGAGCGCTCCCGCATCGAGCGTGCGAAGGCGCTCGCGCGCCTCGTGGTTCCACAGCCAGTGGCCGGCGTCGATAAGCCCGGGACAGACGAAGAACGTGGCGGTGAGGCCGAGCTTGCGCAGGATGGGATAAGCAACTTCGACGTTGCTGCGCAGCCCATCGTCGAACGTGAGCGCGACGCGCGGCCGGTAAGCCTTGCTCCCGGCCGCGAGCTCCTCGAGCCGCACGACCGGAAAGGCCAGGCTCACGAGGCGCAGCTGGCGCTCGAGCGCCGCCGCGTCGCCTTGCGGCGTGCCGTGGTACATGAGGATCCGATCGTGCAGGAGGCCGAGCACGCCGTCATTTTTCCATCCGGGCGCGTGCCGCCGTGCACTTAGAATGCGCCGGTGTCTAGTCCGATCTACCTAATGGAGGAGATCCGGCGCATCGAACGCGACGCCGGAGACACCACGCCGCCCCTGATGGAGCGCGCCGGCAGCGCCGCCGCCGAGCTTGCCGCACGGCTGGTCTCGCCGCACCAGAAGGACATCCTGGTCCTCGCCGGTCCCGGCAATAACGGCGGCGATGCGCGGATCGCGGCGACGCGCCTGCGCGAGCTCTTTTTCCGCGTCACGCTCGCCACCCGGGGCGACGAGATACCGGAGGCGAAATGGGGCCTCGTGATCGACGGCCTCTTCGGCATCGGCCTCGCGCGCGACGTGGACGGCGAGTACGCGCGCCTTGTCGACTATGCCAACCGCCAGACGTGTCCCATCCTCGCGCTCGACATACCCAGCGGCCTGCATTCGGACAGCGGCCGCGTGCTCGGTCGCGCCGTTCGCGCGACGCACACGATGACCTTCATCGGGCTCAAGCCCGGCCTCCTCACGCTCGACGGACCCGACCACTGCGGCGAGGTCAGCGTGGCCGGGCTGGGCTTGCCGCCGCACGACGCGAATGCGTGGGTCGCTTCGCCCCAGCTTTTCGCCACGGCGCTCAAGCGCCGGCCGCTCAATTTCCACAAGGGGCTGGCCGGCTCGGTCGCGATCCTGGGCGGGGCAAGCGGCATGACGGGGGCGGCACTCCTCGCCGGCCGCACGGCGCTGAAGCTCGGCGCAGGACGCGTCTACGTCGGCTTGCTCGATCCCGCGCTCGCCGTGGACCCGGGCGCGCCCGAGCTCATGCTGCGTCATGCCGACGACGCCCTCGGGCTCGACCTCGAAGCCCTGGTCGTCGGTCCTGGGCTCGGCGACGGAGAGCGCGCCGAGACGCTGCTGGGCGCCGCGCTCGCGAGCGAGCTACCGTGCGTGCTCGATGCCGATGCGCTCAACCTGATCTCCGGGAGCGCGGATCTGCGCCATGCGTGCGCGCGGCGCAAGGCGGAGACCCTCATCACACCGCACCCCGCTGAAGCCGGGCGCCTGCTCGGCTCCAACACGGCCGCGGTGCAGGCCGATCGCGTGAAGGCGGCCCGCCTGCTTTGCGAAAACCTGAATGCGCATGTGGTGCTGAAGGGAAACGGCAGCATCCTGGTCGCGCGCGACGGCCACTGGTTCATCAACCGCAGCGGCAACCCGGGCATGGCGAGCGCCGGCATGGGCGACGTCCTCGCCGGCATCCTCGGCGCCCTCCTTGCGCAGCGCTACACCGGCGAGACGGCGCTCGTCCTCGCCACGCATCTGCACGGTGCGGCGGGCGATGAGCTCGCGCGCGCGGGAATCGGCCCGATCGGCATGACAGCCGGCGAGTTGACGGATGCCGCACGGCGCCTGTGGAATACCTGGCTATGAACATCATCACCGAGCTGGTCATCGCAAACCGCATCCTCGCGAAGGAAGACGTCGTCGATGCCTATGGGCACGTCAGCGTGCGAAACCCGGAAGCCCCCGAGCGCTTCTTCCTTGCGCACTCCAAGAGTCCGGCGCTCGTCGAAGCCGGCGACATCGTCGAGCACGACCTGCAGGCCAATGCGCTGCGCGACGAGCGCCGGCCGCTTTACCTCGAGCGCTTCATCCACGCGGCGATCTACGAGGCGCGGCCCGATGTCATCGCGGTCGTGCACGCACATGCGGAGGACGTGCTGCCCTTTACGATCACCAAGCCGCCGCTGCGTCCCGTGATCCACTCCGGCGCTTTCATCGGCGCCGAGGTGCCGGTGTGGGATATCGCCGAGCAGTTCGGCGACGCCACAAACCTTCTTGTCACCAACATGGCGCAGGGCCGCGACCTCGCGCGCCGGCTCGGCAAGAACAACGTCGCCCTCATGCGCGGCCATGGCTTCGCGGCCGCGGCTCGCTCGCTCATCGACGTCGTGCGGATGTCGGTCTACCTGCCGCGCAACGCGCGGGTGCAGTTCAAGGCCATGCAGCTGGGCGAGCTCACGCCGCTCAGCGCCGGCGAAATCAACGCCCGCGCCGGCGGCACCGGCTACAAGCCGCAATCGCCGGAAACGCAGCGCGCGTGGCAGTACTGGGCACAACGCGCCGGCTGCGGCGATCTTCTCAAGGACGGATAACGCAGCGCACGCCGCCGGCCGGATCCGGCACATCACCCGCGTAGCGCGGAATCAGATGCACGTGGACGTGCATGCGATTCTGGCCGGCCGCCTTGCCGATGTTCACGCCGACGTTATAGCCATCGGGGCCGTGCTTCGCCTGCACGATGCGGCGGGCTTCCCGGAGAAGCGAAAGCACCGCGACCTGCTCGGCCTCGGTCATGTCGAAGAAGTCCGCCACGTGCCGGCGTGGCACGACGATCACGTGGCCGGGTGCGAGCGAGTTGCTGTCAAGGCGCGCGTACGCGGCGTCGTTCTCCGCTATCACGCTCGCTGGAACGCAGAGCTCGCAGTCCATCTAGAAGCGGATGCCGGCTTTCAGGCTGTACGCCGTGCTCGGGCCGGTACGGTCGACCTCGGCGTTCATGTTGAACAGGAGCATCTTGAAGCCGGCGCCGAAGAACAACTTGGTGAGGGCGAAGTCTTCCTTCGACAGCGTGCCGGCGTGCGGCTCGCTCGAGATCCAAGTGCGGCCGACGCCGATGTACGGGGTCAGCACGGCGAAGCCCTTGGAAGCCGAGATGTCGAAGCTTTTGGTGTTCATGTCGAGCTGGTCGACGCCCGTGAGCTTGGTGAAAGTGCCGCGCACGCCGACCGCCGGCTCGGCGATGCCGCCGCGCAGGAGGGCCCAGCGCGCTTCGCCGCCCCACAGGGCGATGTTGCTGCCCGGGATCGTCGAATACATAAGGCCGACATCGAAGCCCAGCGGCAGCCCCTTGTTCGCGCGCAGCGTGGGAATCAGGAGGTAGCTCGGCACGCTGTCGGAGCTCGCGCGCGCGACCACGTCCTTGTTGGCGAGCTTGGATGCGGTGAGGGAGAGGCCGACGTCGAAGCCGGTGATGCCGAGGGGCTCGGTCGGCGTCTGCGGGTGGTAGCTGATCGCCGCGCCGATGTCCTCCGACAGGAGGCGGAAGTCGCGCTGCGAGAGATTCTGCAGAAGCTCGATCTTCTGCGCCCATGCCGATCCGACCAGCATCATCAACGCGCAGCCGATCATGGCTTTCAGGCTTCTTGGTTTCACAGTCTCTCCTGTAGGAATTGGAGCACCAGCACCTCGTCGCGGCGTAGCGCGGCGCCGCGTTTGCGGCGCGAGCGGCGCACCGGCGCGGGCTGTGGAACCGTCTCGCCCATCAGGTAGGCGTGGATCAGCGCCGGGTGCACGTAGTACTTGCGGCACACCGCCCGGGTATTTCCCAGCCGCTCGGCCACCGCATCGATCATGGCGATGACGTTTCGATCGGCCTCGCGGCGGCTCGCGGCCGGACCGAGGCGACGAAGCTCCACCGCGGCCAGCATGGTGCCGCCCCACGTGCGGAAATCCTTGGCGGTGATCTCGCGCCCCGCGAGGTCGCGCAGATAGTCGTTCACGTCGTCCGATGATACGAGGTGGCGCTTGCCCGCCGCGTCGAGATACTGGAACAGCTCCTGCCCCGGCAGGTCGCGGCAGCGCTGGATGATGCGCGCAAGCCTGGGGTCGGCTATGGCGATGCTGTGCTCGACGCCGCTCTTGCCGCGAAAGGCGAAGCGCAGCATCGAGCCCTCGATCTGCAGGTGGCGCCGGCGCAGGGTGGTGAGGCCGTATGACCGGTTCTCGCGCGCGTACTCATCGTTGCCCACGCGGATGAGCGTCCGATCGAGAAGCTGCACCACGGCCGCCAGGATCTGCCGGCGGCCGAGGTCTGTGCTGCGCAGGTCGCGCTCCATACGCTCCCGCAGGCGCGGCAGGACCTCGCTGAATTCCAGCATGCGCCGGAACTTGGAACGGTCGCGCGCCTCGCGGTATTGCGCGTGGTAACGGTACTGCTTGCGGCCGCGCGCGTCGCGCGCCGTGGCTTGGATGTGCCCATCGGGATCCGGGCAGATCCACACGTCCGTCCACGCCGGCGGAATCGCCAGGCTGTTCAGCCGCTGCGTCTCGCGCGAGTCCTTGATGCGCACGCCGCCCGGCTTGAAATACAGCCAGCCCTTGCCGGAGCGCTGGCGGCGAATGCCGTCGATGCCGTCGGTGACGTAGCGCAGCCCCGCGCGGCGCGCCGCGCTGCGATGCTCGGAGCGCAGCTCGGAAATCAGGCGCGGCATGCGCTTCGCACTATCTCAGTCCGCGCTGATTCCGGCCTGGCGGATGAGCCGGGTCCATTTGTCGATATCCGCGGCGACATAAGTTTCCGCATCGGCGGCCGTCATCCGCGCCGGGCGCGAGCCGCGTTTTTCGAGCGCATTGAACGTGTCCGGCATGGCCATCGCCCGGTCGAAGTCGGCGCGCAGGCGCGCGAGCACGCTCGCCGGGGTGGCGCGCCGCACGAAGTAGCCGGTCCAGGTTTCCATCTCGAAATCCACGGTGCCCGTTTCGCGCACAGGCGGCACGTCGGCGTGATAAGCCAGCCGCGTCGCCGATGACACCGCCACCGCGCGCACCCGGCCGGCCTCGACATGGCCACGCGCCGTCGACGACGCATCGAAGAAGAGATCCACGCGGCCGGGAATCAGGTCCTGGTAGACGGCCTGGGCGCCCTTGTACGGGACATGCGTCGCATTGATGCCGGCAACGTGCCAGAGGAGCGCGGCGCTGATGTGCTGTCCGCTGCCATTGCCGGCCGACGCATAGGTGAGCCTGCCGGGATTGGCGCGCGCGTAATCGACGATCTCCTTAAGCGAGCGCATCGGCAAGTCGTTGCGCGCGACCAGCGTGTAGGAAAAGGTCGCCGCAATTCCCACCGGCACGAAATCCGCCTTCGGGTCGTACGGCAGCGCGCGGTACAAGCCGTTGCTGAACGCGAGATTCGCCGAGGCACCGAGCAAGAGCGTGTAGCCATCGGCGTCCGCCTTCGCTACTGCATCCGTGCCGATCACGGTGCCGCCGCCGGCACGATTCTCGACCACGATCGGCTGCCCGATCTGCGCAGCAAAAGGCTCGGCCACCGTGCGCGCCACCATGTCGAAGCCGCCGCCCGGCGGTTGCGGGACGATGAGCCGCAGCGGCCGGCTCGGAAATGATTGCGCCTGTGCGATGGCGCACGCGGCCGCCAGGACGAGAAGCGCGGTCACTCGCACCGGTAGAAAGCCTCGCGCTGCTGCAGGCTGATCGCCCGCAGATCCTCCGGATCACTCGATCGCTGCAATTGCGGCTCGAGCTGCGCGAGGCGCTTCTCGAGCTTCGCCGTGCGCGGATCGCGGTCCAGGTCGGCAAAGCGCTTGCGCAGCGGCCCCGGATCTTCCTTTTGAATTTCGGCTAACGCGATCGCGCGCCGCAGCCTGCGCTTTTCGCATTGCACCGGCTCGATTTCCTTCGTGATGTCCATGAACTCGCGCGCCTGCGGGCTCAGGGCGTGCGCCGGCGATGGCACTGCGACGAGGGCAAACCACAGGACGAGGCTCTTCACGGACCGCGCGTCGCGAGACCCGCGCGCACCGCCCCCGAGTTGTCCTCGGCCCACTTCGCGGCCGCTTCGGCTCGCTCGGCGGTTGAATTGCCCGGGAGCTGCGAGGGGTCGAAGTAGTAGAACACCTCGGTCCAGAAGGCCCGTTCGAGCTTCGCGAACCGCACGACCAGCACCGTTGGCGGCACCTTCACCTGCTGGTCCGCCAGCCATTGCTGCGCATCGCGACGCCAGCCTGTGCTTGCCCGCATGTAACCGCGCAGCTCGCTCACGTCGAAGCAGAACTGATTGTCGACGTTCTCGCTAAGGTTGCGATAGGCGAGCGGCTTTTCGCGCTGCTTGCACGGATCCACCGGGTGGCGCCAGCCGCGCGCGAGATTCGGATCGACATTGCCCCAAGCCTGCAGGCCACGCGTCAGGCGGCCGTCGCGGATTTCGGCGAGGTAGACGCCCGCGAAGTTCGTGCCTTGGCGGACCTTATCCGTTGTACCCGTCCAAGTATGCCGAGCGATCAGCGTCCAGTCCGACGCGGGCGCGTGGATGCGCTTGTTGCCGAGCGCGAAGGTGCCGGTGACCTTGGTGCCGACCGGCTCGTCCTGCAGGCCAAACGCGAAGGCGAAGACGGGCTGCAGCAGGCACAACCCGGCGATCAGCGAACGCGCGCTCACGCCACCTTCATCTTCGCTTTCGCCTCCGGGTACGGATAGAGCATGTTGAGCGCGACCGACTGGCCGCTCGCCTGCACGATGCGCACGTGCTCGCGACGCAGCTCCCGCGCGTGCCGCACGCCGCAGGAGTGCGCAATCATGTCGACTTCACGGTTCATGTTCATCGCGTAGTTGGCGACGCGCAGGTATTTCTCCTCGACCACGAGCGCGCGCTGCAGGCGCTTGTTGTGCGTGGTGATCCCGGTCGGGCACGTGTTCTGGTGGCAGCGCAGCGCCTGGATGCAGCCGAGCGCAAACATGAAGCCGCGAGCGGTGTTGATGAAGTCCGCGCCCACGCAGAGCGCCCACGCGGCCCTTGCCGAGGTGAGCAGCTTGCCGGAGGCCACCACGCGCACGCGGCTGCGCAGGCCGGTCTCGATCAGCGCATCCACCACCCGGGGCAGCGCCTCCTCGATCGACAGCCCCATGTGGTCGGCGAGCGCCTGCGGCGCCGCGCCCGAGCCGCCCTCTCCGCCGTCGATCACCAGGAAGTCCGGCGCGAATTCGAGGCCGCGGCGATGGATGATCTCGGCCATGTCGTTCATGAAGCGCCAGCCGCCCACGGCCGTCTTCACGCCGATCGGCCGCCCCGTGAGGTCGCGCATCCAGGCGATCTGCTCCAGGAGCTCGGTCATGTTGGAGATGTCGCGGTGGCGGTTCGGGCTGATCGAGTCGCGCCCCTCCGGGATGCCGCGGATGTGCGCGATCTCGGGGGTGACCTTCTTGCCGGGCAGGACGCCGCCCTTGCCGGGCTTCGCGCCCTGCGACAGCTTGATCTCGAACGCCTTCACCACGCGCGAGAGCTCGACCAGCCGCTCCTTGGAAAGGCTGCCCTGGGCATCGCGCACGCCGTACTTCGCCGTGCCGATCTGCATGATGACGTCGCAGCCGCCTTCGAGGTGATACGGGGAAAGCCCGCCCTCGCCGGTGTCCATCCAGCAGCCGGCGACCGTGGCGCCGCGCGACAGCGACCGCACGGCCGGCGCGGAGATGGCGCCGAAGCTCATGCCGCTGATGTTCACGATCGATCTCGCCTCGAACGGCTCGCGACAATAGCCGTCGCCCAGAAGCAGCGTCGGCGTCGGCTGGCGCTCTTCTTCCAGCACCGGGAACGGATGGTTGACGAAGATCACCGCGCCGGCGTGGTGCAGGTCGTAGGTGGAGCCGAAGCCGATGATGCCGCCTTCGTTCTTCGCGAGGCGATACACCCAGCCGCGCGTGGCGCGGTTGAACGGCATCTCGTCGCGGTCGCCGGCGAAGAAGTACTGGCGGAAATATTCGCCGAGCTGCTCGAAGAAATAGCGGAAGCGCCCGATCACCGGATAGTTGCGCAGCACGCTGTGCTTCTTCTGCGTGATGTCGCGGATGAAAACGAATACGAGCGCACCCAGGACCGCGAACGCGACGAGCGTCCCGAGCCCGTACGACAGGATGTCTTTCAGCATTGCCCCTCCCTAGGGCAATGATACCCCGCGGCGGATTTCCTCCTCGGTCGCCGCCCGTACGGTAAGAATTACAACGGAGAAGCGCAGCGCCATCCCCGCAAGCGGGTGGTTGGCGTCCAGCACCACCGTGTCGCCGGCGAGATCGGTGACGGTGTAGATACCGTCGCCCTCCTCGACCTGCATGCCGACGGCCAGGCCCTTGCCATAGCGCTCGAGGGGCTCGACGCGCAAGAGCTCCGCGTCGTAATCGCCAAAAGCGTCGTCGGGCTCGAGCTGCACCACGACCGACTCGCCGGCGCCCTTGCCCTCGAGCGCGCGCTCGAGGGCATCGAGCATGTGGCCGTAGCCGCCGTGAAGGTAAGTTAGGTCGGCAGCCGGCGAGAGCTCGACGCCTTGCGCGTCGTGCAGCTCCATCCGCACCGCGACCACCGTATTGCCTGCTACGACCGTAGGCGCTTGACCACGTCGAACACTTCCGCGGCGTGGCCGCGGGGATTGACGCCGTAGGCGGCGTGGCGGATGACGCCCTTCTTGTCGATGACGAAGGTCGAGCGCACCAGGCACTCGCGCCGGCCCGCGCCCTCGACCTCCTTCTCCTGGAGCACGCCGTACTTGCGGCACACGTCGCCCTCGGTGTCGGACAGAAGGCCGATGGTGACGCCATGGCGGTCGCGGAAGTCGGCGTGCGTCAGGCAATCGTCGCGCGATACGCCTAGAACTACGCAATCGTGCTTGACGAACTGGTCTTCGTGATCGGAGAAGTCGGTGGTGACCATCGTGCAGCCTGGCGTGCCGTCCTTCGGATAGAAGTAGAGCACGACGTGCTTCTTGCCTTTGAACGTGGACAGATCCACCGGCTGCATGTCGGCGTCGGGAAGCTCGAATATCGGTGCAGCTTGTCCCGGTTGAAGCATCTCGTGGCGATTCTATTCCAAAAAATTTTTCGAATTGCAATTGCCGCGCCGAAAATCGGTGTCGCAACGTCGCTACATATAATCCGTTTGTGCAACGTCTTTTGCTTGGCGGCTTGACGCCGAAGGAATTTCTGCGCCGCCACTGGCAAAAGCGCCCGCTTTACGTGCGCAGTGCACTGCCGCAATTCAAAAACGTCGTCGACGCGCGCGATCTGGTGCGGCTTGCGCGTCGCGATGACGTCGAATCCCGGATCGTGGAACGTCGCGGCAGGAAGTGGGACACGATGCCCGGTCCATTCGCGCGCGTACAGGCCAGGAAGCGCGACTGGACCCTCCTCGTGAGCGGAGTAAACCTTCATGAAGCGGCCGCCGATCAATTGCTGCGCCGCTTCGCCTTCGTTCCGCAGGCGCGGCTCGACGACGTGATGGTGAGCTACGCCACACCCGGCGGCGGCGTCGGCCCGCATGTCGATTCTTATGACGTATTTCTGCTGCAAGGCAGCGGACGGCGTCGCTGGACGATATGGGGGCCTTCACGGCGCACATATCTGTGCGAGCCGGGGGACCTTCTTTACCTGCCGCCAGGTGTAAAGCACGACGGCGTGGCGCTCGACGCCTGCTTTACGTATTCGATCGGCTTTCGCGCGCCGCGCGGCGCCGAGCTCGGCGCCGCGTTTCTCGACTGGCTGCACGAGCGCGGCTTGCCGGACGCGCGCTACGGTGACCCGCGCCTCAAGCCGACGAGCGCACCCGCGAAGATTCCGCGCGAGCTCGTGGCATTCGCCGCGCGCGTGCTCGAGCGTATCCGCTGGACACCCGCCGACGTGGCGGGCTTTGTGGGCGAATACCTCAGCATGCCCAAGCCGCACGTCGTATTCCAGCCGGCGAAGCCTTCCGCAACGGCCGGCATGGTTCGTCTGGATCCCAAGACCCAGCTTCTTTACAGCGGGCGGCGCTTTTTCATGAACGGCGAAGGGTTTACAGTCGCTGCGCGCGCGCGTCCGGCCCTGCGCAAGCTCGCCGACACGCGCGCCGCGGCGAGCGCAGACCTTGCCCGCGCAGGGCTCGCGCGTCTAATCTCGCAATGGCAACGGCGCGGCTATCTATCGGTGAAAAGGCGGTAATGGACGAAGCATCCTACGAGCGGTTCGACACGAACGCCGGATTCCAGACGGCGATCGATCGCCTCCTTGCCCAGCCGGGCCGGGAGCTGCGCATCTTCGATCCCGACGGCGCCTCGCTGCGCTTCAACGACCCCGGGCGCGTCGCCCTCCTCGAGGGCTTCCTCGGCGCGAGCCGTACGCGGCGTATCTATATGGTGGTGCACCAGACCGACCATATCCTGCGGCAGTGCCCCCGCCTCCTCGCCCTCCTCGCCCGCTTTTCGCATGCCGTGCAGATCAACCGCACGCACGAGCACATCCGCGAGCTGCAGGACGCCTTTCTGGTGCTCGATTCGAACCACTACGTGCGCCGCTCGGTGGCCGCGTTCTATCGCGGCGGCTTCGGGCTCGGCGATGAAGTGGAGGCGCTGACCATGCGCCAGCGGTTCATGGAGATCTGGGAGGCTTCGTACCCGGGCGTATCGAGCACGACGGCCGGACTCTGATCAGGCTTCTCGCCAGTCGAAGCCGTCCTCCTGCGTAGCGAGGCCGATCCAGTCTTCCGAGCAGTTCATGGCCGCCGCGAGCGCAGAGCGCGCGTGTTCGGGCTTGTTGTTTTGCTGCGAGAGGTGCGCGCCGATGATGTGCTTGAGCTTCGAGCGCTCGAGCCCGCCCAGAAGGCGCGCGGCCTCGCGGTTATCGAGGTGGCCGAAAGGGCCGCCGATGCGCTCCTTCAGCCATTTCGGATAGCCGCCGCTCCACAGCATGTCGCGGTCGTAGTTGCACTCCAGCACGAGCGCGCTCAGGCCGCCCAGCGTCTGCTCGACGTGCCGCGTGCTGATGCCGATGTCGGTCAGCACGCCGAGCTTCGCGGCGCCGTCCGAGAGGATGTACTGCACCGGCTCGGCGGCGTCGTGCGGCACGGTGAATGGCAGCACTTCCATGGCGCCAATGGCGACCTTCTGCTCGCCGCGGATCAGCTCGCACTTCAGCCCGTCGTGCACCTTTCCTTCGGCCTTGAGCGCCCGCAATGTCCCGCGGGTGAGATAGACGCGCACGTCGTGCGCCGCCGCGAAATCGAATACGCAACCCGCATGGTCGCCGTGCTCGTGCGTCACGAGGATCGCATCGATGTCGCTCGGCTCCAGGCCGGCGCGGGCCAGCCGGCGCTCGGTGTCGCGCAAGTTGAGCCCGCAGTCGACCAGTACCCGCGTGGCGCACGCCATGTCGTGCGCTTCGGCGACCAGGCAGTTACCGCTGCTGCCGCTCGCGAGCGAAGCGAAGCGCAGCAATTATTTGAGCTGCTCGTGGAGCAGCGTGAGGATCCGCTGTGCCGTGCGCGAATTGTCGGCGGCGCCGTCCTTGTTGAGGACATTCACCTGGCTCGCCGTGCCGGCCTGCGTGATCTGCACGCGGTACTGCTCTGCCTTCACCTTCGAGTCGCTCGTGAACATGCGCGTGAGCAGGCCGCGCGGATCCTTTTCCAGTTCGGGGTCCGCATAGCGCACGAAATAAACACCCTTCTGGCGGTCGCGGTCCTCGACGGTGAAGCCGACCCTGTCCAGGGCGAGCCCGACGCGGCGCCACACGCGATCGAACGGCTCGTTGACCTGCAGCAGGCCGGCGCCGCTGACGCCCTTGCTGATCTCGGCGCGCTGCTCCGACGAGGCGCTCGCCGTAAGCGTGCGCGCCTTTTCTTGCTGCGCGCCGAGCCGCATCATCAGCCGCCGGAGGTATTCCGCCTCCAGCTCCGGATCGGGCTCCCGCGGCTGCCAGCGTGTATCGCCCGGCGCGCCGTTGGAGGGATCGCGCGCGGTGGTGTAGACCTCCACCATGCCGCGATGGCTGATGTAGACCTCGGTGCTCTTGCCATCGGGGCTGCGGTCCAGGCGCGTGCGGTACTTGTCGCGCTCCGAGCTCGAGTAGAAGCTATCGAGCGTCCTGCTGAGCAGGCCGCGCACCCCCGATTGGGGAACGCGGGCCCGGCTCTCGGCCCATTCGGTTTCCATCACGCCAAGCTCGGGAAGCTCGAGCTTCACGAGAAAGCCGTTCTCCTGCCAGAAGTCCTTCACCACCGGCCAGAGCTTGTCGGGCGCTTCTTCGACCACCAGCCAGCGTTGGCCGCCGGCGCGCTCGACGCGCATGCGATCCACCGGCGGCAGCACCACCATGCTCGCGCCGGGCTTGGTCTCGCGGCGCTCGGCCTGGTAGCCGGACAGAGTGGCGGTCGACTTGCCGGCGGCTTCGGGAACCGCGTAGCGGTTGTCGCGCGACGGAGCCGTGAGGTCGGGCGGAATCTCGAGCGGCGGAAGCGTCGAGGCGGACTTGTATTCCGTCTTGCCGCCGCCGTCGACCCACTCGGAGAAAGTCGAACATCCGCCGAGCAGGAGAACGCTCGCTGCCAGCGCCAACCGCTTGCGCATCAGCCGCGTCTCTCGACTACGCGCAGTCCAGGCAGCGCGATTCCGGCCTCGTGCAGCGCTTCGCGCACGGTCTGGTGGAATCTATCGGAAAGCGGCACGAGCGGCAGGCGCAGGCCGCCTTCGATCAAGCCCATCTCCGCCAGGGCCCACTTAACCGGGCTCGGGTTGGTCTCGACGAACAGGCGCTGGTGCAGCGGCAGCACGCGGTTATTCAGCTCGCGCGCCTTCTTGACGTCGCCGACGAGCGCCGCGGCGCACATCTGGTGCATGAGCTTCGGCGCTACGTTGGCCGTGACGGAGATGACGCCGTGCCCGCCGCACAGGATCAGCGGAAGGGCCGTCGCGTCTTCGCCGCTGTAGACCGCGAAGTTGCGCGGGGCGCGGCGCAGGAGGTCGGTGCCGCGCTCGAGGTTGGCGGTCGCGTCCTTGATGCCGATGATGCCCGGCACCTCGCACAGCCTCAGCACCGTGTCGTTCTGCAGGTCGGCGATGGTGCGCGCCGGCACGTTGTACAGGATCATCGGCAGGTCGACCGACTCCGCGATCTTGCGGAAATGGCGGTACATGCCCTCCTGAGTCGGCTTGTTGTAATAAGGCACGACCGACAGGCAGGCGGTCGCGCCCGCCTTCTTGGCCGATTCCGTGAGCTCGATCGCCTCCGCGGTGGAATTGCCGCCGGTGCCGGCTATCACCGGGATCCGGCCATGCGAGTGCTGCACGGCAATCCGGATCAGCTCCTTGTGCTCGTCGAAGTCCACCGTCGGCGACTCCCCGGTGGTGCCGACAACCACTATGCCATCGGTTCCCTCGGCGACGTGCCAGTCGATCAAATTCCTGAAACGCGCGAGGTCGAGGCTGCCGTCCTCGCGCATGGGGGTGACGATTGCGACCAGGCTTCCGGTGATCATGGTGAGCGACCTTTCAGCCGCAGATTCTAACGCCAGAGACGGTGCCGCGTCGCGCGCAAAGCCGTTGGATCATCGCGGCTTTCGGCGTCTCGACGTAGCCCTGCTCGAAAGCGATCGGCTGCAGCTCGGCGAAAGCGCGCAGCAGCTCGCCGGGCTGCAGCAGGAAGGCCGGATTGGACGGACGGCCGTAGCGCTCATTGCCTGCCATGAAGGTTTCGTAGACAAGCAGGCCGCCCTCCTCCAGCGCGCCCTGGATGTGCGGGAAGAGCGGGCGGTGCAGATAGTTCGTCACCACGATCGCGGCAAAGTGCTGGCCGGCGAACGGCCATGGGGTGCCGTTCTCGAGATCGGCCTGGACGAAGCGCACGCCGGGTATCGCCTGCACCTCGCGATCGACCGCCACGACTTCCATGCCGCGCTCGGCGAAAAGCAAGGCATGGCGGCCGATGCCGCACGCGACATCGAGCACCGGCCCTCGCTCGACCAGCTCGATCCAGCGCATCACCCACGGCGAAGGCCGCTCGATCGGCGCGTGCATCGCGCGATGTTAGCCCGGCGCGGCGCGCCGATTCGCGACGGGATTTGTTTCCGAGGCGTTTTCCTGATTAGCGGCGTCGGCGAGCTGCCGAGCGATATCCGGGGCTTCCGAAACCCGCGTCAGCACTTCATCGACACCGAGCTTGGCGAGCCGCTCCTCGGCGCGCGCAAGCTCCTCCTCTGCGCCCCACAGCCCGACGGCGATCTTGACGCCCGGTATCTGACGCTTCAGACGACGCGCGAGATAACCCGCGTCATGCGCCGCGTTCGGCGGCACGGCGGAGATGAGCACCATCTTGCATTGCTTTTGCGCCATGAGCTCCGCGATCTCCGAAGTCCGCGGCGGCGGAGCGATTATGGAGCACTGCGCCGGCCCGAGGAGGCGGGCGACCATCAGGGCGGCGACGTGGTCTGCTTCGTCGCGCGCCGGGACGATGCAAATTGGCGCCGTCGCGCCCGCCGAGGACTCGACGTCGGCATCCTCGATCATGCGCCGCACGTGCTCGTACACGAAGCGCTCGCGCGCCGGCTCGAGCGCGCCCTTGCGCCGATCGCGCTCGGCCAGACTCAAGGCGGGGATGATGACGTCGTCGAACGTAGCGGCGCTGCCGTGCGCCACGATGTGCTGGTCGATGAGCTCGGCGGCTTCCGCTTCGTCGAGCGCGATCAGGCGCTGGTAGAAGCGCTCCTCCGGGGAGAGCACGGGCTCCACGCCGAGCAGTACATTGAGGTAGCCGAATTCCGGGATGTGGCGCCCCATGACCGCGACGCACACCGTCAGCGGCGTGGCGAGCAGGAGGCCGATCGGTCCCCACAGCCAGGTCCAGAAGATCGCGGCGGTGATGATGGCGATCGGCGCGAGGCCCGCGCTACGCCCGTACAGCCACGGCTCGACCGCGTTCGCCAGCACGAGCTCGAGGGCGAGGAATACGCCGAAGGTCCAGATCACCATCGACCAGCCATCGGAAATCCCGAAGGCGAGCGCCGCCGGCATCGCCGCGGCCACCCAGACGCCGGCGTAAGGAATGAAGCGCAGCAAGGTGCCCAGCAGGCCCCAGAGCAGCGCATTGGGCACGCCGATGAAGTAGAGCGCGATGCCGAAGGGCACCCCGAACATCACGTTCACCACGAGCTGCATCGACAGGTAGCGGCTGACGCGGTAAGACGCCTCCGCCATGGCCTTCGTCGTCACGTTGATGCGCCCGGCGCCGATCACCGCGATCACGCGCTCGCGCATGTTCTCGCGGTTGACCAGCATGAGGATGGTGAACACGATCACCGCGAGCGTCATGGCGAGCGGCTTCGCCACCGGCGCGATGAAATCCATGAACGCTTCCACCGGCGTGCCGGCGGTTTCCTTTACGGCGATCGGGGGACGTTCGGGCGCCGCTTCCTCCTCGAGGTCCTTGATGGCTTCGGCCGCCTTGCCAATCGTGCTGTCGCGCGTGGGCATGCGCAGCGCGTGGATTTTCGACACGATGTTGTGCCGATATTCGGGCAGCTTGGCGGCGAGCGAGAGGGCCTGCGACCCGGCAAGCCCGGCGACGCCGAAGATCACGCCGAACCCCAGCAGGACGACGATCAGAGTCGACGGGACTCGGCCGAGCTTCCACTGCTCGAGCCGGCGCACCAGCGGCGCGAGGAGAAACGACAGCAGGATAGCCATCGCCAGGGGCACCAGCACCTCCTTGGCGAGGTAGAGCACGGCCGCCGCGATGAGCAGCGCGATCACCGAGGACCGCCGCGGGCGGGTGGCGCTCGAGATGTACGGCGACACCCGCTCCACGTCAGACCAGTTCGAAAAGCAGCAGCGAGCGGGCGGTTACCTCGTATTCGTGGCCAAGATCGAACTTGGTGCCGTGGGGCAGGTCGGGCATGTTGGTGTCCGCCACGAGCTCCCAGCACGAGCCCTCATCCTCCGGGCTGCTAGCGGTAGGCAGCTTGAACTTCACCACGTCCTGCCAGCTGTTGAAGACGATGAGCAGCGTGGCCTCCTGGCCGCGCTGGCGGATGCCGCTTTGCTGCGCGCGGCCGTCGAGCAGCATGCCGAAGCATTTCGTGTTGCCGTCCTGCCAGGCCTCCTGCGTCATCTCTTCGCCCGAGGTACTCAGCCAGGTGACGTCCTTGACGCCGAGGTCCTCGTTGTACTCGCCTGAGAGGAAGCGCTTCTGGCGCAGGATCGGATATTTCTGCCGCAGCGCGGTGAGCTTCTTCACGAAGCGCAGGAGCCGCTCGATGGCGTCGTCGCTCGTCCAGTCGACCCACGAGATCTCGTTGTCCTGGCAATAGGCGTTGTTGTTGCCGTGCTGCGTGCGGCCGCGCTCGTCGCCGGCGAGGAGCATCGGCGTACCCTGCGAGAGGAGCAGCGTCGCCAGCAGGTTCTTCATCTGCCGCTTGCGCAGGCCCTTGACTGCCGGGTCCTCGGTCGGCCCCTCGGCGCCGTGGTTCCACGAGCGGTTGTGCGAGTGGCCGTCGCGGTTCTCCTCGCCGTTCGCGTCGTTGTGCTTCTCGTTGTAGGTGACGAGGTCGTTCAGCGTGAAGCCGTCGTGCGCGGTGATGAAGTTGACGCTCGCCCACGGCTGGCGGCCGCGATGGTTAAACACATCCCGGGAAGCGCACAGTCTCGGCGCCAGCGCGGCGGCATTCGCCTCGCCGCGCCAGTAGTCGCGCACCGTGTCGCGAAACTTGTCGTTCCACTCCGCCCAGCCCGGCGGGAAGCCGCCCACCTGGTAGCCGCCGGGGCCGCAGTCCCAGGGTTCGGCGATCAGCTTCACTTTCGACAGCACCGGATCCTGGAGGCAAGCCTTCATGAACCCGTTGTGCGTGTCGAAGCCGCTCGGCTCGCGCGCGAGGATCGTGCCGAGGTCGAAGCGAAACCCATCGACGTGCATGTCCTCG
>DATLDY010000028.1:0-10508 GCA_035525655.1 Burkholderiales bacterium | reverse complement strand
GGCGTCGTAGCCGACGCCAATCGCGTGGAACAGCGGTTCGACCTTCGCATCCGCGAGGAGCTGGTCGGCGACGAGCTTATAGGCAGAGACATCGTAGGCCTGCGCCTGTATGCGCCCTCCGAAGAGCATGTGTGGCTTGCTCAGCGCACGCATCCGTTCCAGGCGAGACAGCACATCGTCGGCGATGCCGTGCACGACCAGGCGATGCTCGCCGTTGACTTTGCCGTGCAGGCCACAGAAGTTGGCAAGGCCGGCCGCGGTGCCCGCGCCGCCCAGGAAACCGTAGCGCTCTATCAGCATCGTCGAGCGTCCTGCTCGTCCCGCGGCCGTTGCGGCAGCGATGCCTGCAGGCCCGCCGCCCAGCACGACGACCTCATGCTGGGCCAGGACTTCGGTTTTGCGTTCACGTTCGTGGACGAACATACAATCGAATTATGCAATCGAAGCTCCGACTCGCCCCGTCCGAGGTCCGGGTCGAGCGCAAAGGTGGCTATACGTATCTGCGCTCGCCGCAGACCCTCGCGCCTTATGCACGCTGCGTGACCGAATGGCTGGTGCAGTGGTCGGACAAGGCGCCCGAGCGGGTTTTTCTCGCGGAGCGCAAAGGCGAAGGCTGGCGCAAGCTCAGCTATCGCGAAACGTACGGGGCGGTGCGGCGCATCGGGCAGGCGCTGCTCGAGCGCAATCTCACGCCAGAGCGGCCGGTCGCCATCCTGTCGGACAACAGCGTCGACCATGCCCTCCTCTCGCTCGCCGCGATGCACGTGGGCATTCCGGTGGCGCCCGTCTCGCCCGCCTATTCGCTGATGTCGAAGGACTTCGGCAAGCTGAAGCAGATCTTCGAGCTGCTGAACCCGGGGCTGGTGTTCGCCGCCGATGCCAAGAAGTTCGAGGGCGCGCTTGCCGCGGTCGGAGCCAAGTCGACATCGGTGGACGAGCTGCTGGAGGTGAATCCCGGCTCGTTGCAGGAGCGCGAGCACCTGAAGCTGCGCCCGCAGACGGTGGCGAAGATCCTGTTCACCTCGGGCTCGACGGGAATACCGAAAGGCGTGGTCAATACGCACGCCATGCTGTGCGCGAACCAGCAGCAGCTCGCGCAGGCCTGGCCGTTCGTCGAGGACCGGCCGCCGGTGGTGGTCGACTGGCTGCCGTGGAACCACACCTTCGGCGGCAATCACAACTTCAACCTCGTCCTGCGGAATGGCGGCACGCTTTACGTCGATGCGGGGAAGCCCGTACCGGGGCTGGTCGAGACGACGGTGAAGAACCTCGCGGAGGTCGCGCCGACGATGTATTTCAACGTGCCGCGCGGCTTCGACCTGCTGCTTCCGTTCCTCGAGAAGGACGAGGCGCTGCGCGCCAATTTCTTCCGCGACCTGGACGTGCTTTTCTATGCGGCGGCGGCGTTGCCGCAGAATCTCTGGGATCGGCTGAAAAAACTGGGCGGGGACCGTTTGGCCATGCTCTCCGCCTGGGGCTCGACCGAGACTTCGCCGCTCGCCACCTCGGTGCATTTCCATATGGAGCGGCCCGGCGTGATCGGGCTGCCGGTGGCGGAATGCGAGCTGAAGCTCGCGCCGAGCGCGGGCAAGCTCGAGGTGCGCGTGCGCGGGCCGAACGTGATGCCGGGCTACTACAAGCGCCCGGACCTGACGAAGGCGGCGTTCGATGAAGAAGGTTTCTACCGCATCGGCGATGCGGTGAGGTTCGCCGATGCCGACGATCCGGCGAAGGGCATCGTGTTCGACGGTCGCGTGGCCGAGGATTTCAAGCTCTCGACCGGCACATGGGTGAACGCAGGCGCGATCCGCGTCAAGCTCATCGCGGCAGCGGATCCCCTGGTGCAGGATGCGGTGATCACCGGCCACGACCGCAATGAGATCGGCGCGCTGGTGTTCCTGAGCGCCGCAGCCAAGGATTTGCCGCCGGAGGGCCTTCGCAGCCGACTGGGCGATGCATTGAAGAAGCTGGCCAAGGACGGCGGAAGCTCGACGCGTCCAACGCGCCTCCTCGTGATGGCCGAGCCGCCGTCGATCGACGCCAACGAGATCACCGACAAGGGCTACATGAACCAGCGCGCGGTGCTCGAGCGCCGCGCGGCGCTCGTGGAGAAGCTCTACGCCGGCGGCGCGGAGGTCATCACCGCTTCATGAGCCCGAGCCAGGCGATGGCCCCGACGACGAGGAAGGCGCCCATCATCTGCAGCGGCGTCACGGTGTGGCCGAGGAAAATCCACGTCAGGACGAGGAGCGCGATCGGCTCGATGTTCATCGCGCCCGTCACCGTCGAAGGCACGCGCGGCAGCACATAGAAGAGCAGCATCATGGCCGCGCAGTAGAAGCACGACAGCAGCGCGACCCCCATCCAGCCCAGGCCATCCTTCGGCGCCGACTGCAGGCCGGCCGCCGTCGCCACCACGACGACGATCAGCGCCGTGACGGCCGTCATGGCGAAGGTGCGCAGGCGACCGTCGAGCGATTTGAGCGCATTCGCGTTCAGGTAGTACACGACGGTCATGCTCAGCCCGCTCGCGAACGCCCATGCGACACCGGTCGGGATGTTCGCCGCGCCTGCGCTCCCGGGGCTCACGTTCAGCGCCAACCCCAGCCCGACCAGCGCGACGAGCATGGGGGCGAGCGCAAGCAGCCGCGGCTGCTCCTTGCGCAGCGCCCAGGTCAGCAGCACGTAGAGCACCGGCGAAGTCTGGAACACGAGCAGCGCGAGCGCCGGTGGAATCAGGGCGACGGCCGAGTAAAGGCAATAGCTCTGCGTGGCGATCAGCATGCCGGCGAGCAGCGTGCGGCCGCGCAGCTCGCGCGGTATGGCGATGCGGATGCCCTGTACGCGCATGACGAAGACGAGGAGCAGCGCGGTGAAGGTCGCGCGCACGCTGACGGCGCTGCCGACGCTCGTGCCGTGGTCGAACGCAATGCGCGCGAAGAGATGGTTGGTGGCGAACAGGCAACCGACCACCATCATCAACACAACGCCGAGACCGGGTGCTATTTTCTTGTCCATGCCGGTGCCAGACGTTATCAAGCTTTTCGCATGCGCCCTGCTGGCTGTTTCGCTGCCCGCGGCGGCCTGCGACTATCCGGACGAGGGCAACATGCCCTTGCGCCGCGCGGTGAGTCGCGTGAAATTCCTGCCGCAGACCGAGGCCTGGGCGGTGGAGATGCACAAAGCCGGCGCCGTCGTCCAATACGCGCTTTCCCTCGACCGGGAGTGGCACAGCGCCGGGCGTTGCTACTGGACCGTGGAGGCCCGTGCGCATGGGCAGACATGGCGGCGCTTCTACGTGGCGCCCGACGGCAGGACTGTCCTCAGCGAAGACGGCCGGCCAGCAGCAGGAGCGCCGCGCAAAGCCACAAGGTCTGCGGCAGCCACGCCTGCAGCGCGCTGAACAAGTGCGACTGCGTCGCCCCGCTGGCCGCGAGCGCGATGCGGGCGGCGACCGCGACGGCAAACACGGCGAATAGCGAGCCGAGGAAACGCCCTTCGCGCCCCGTGCGGCCGAAAGCGACCGCCGCCGAATAAGCCGCGACGCACGCCGTTCCCCATGAGGCGCCAGCCAGGATCTCGGCCGCGACGAGAAGGGGAAGCGCAGGCGCGAACACGGCGCCGAGCATCGCGAGCGCGCCGAGCGCAGCGGCGAGCAGCATCGCATCGGCGGCGCCCCAGCGCTTGACGATGCGGCCCGCGACCAGCATCGCCAGGCTGAAGCCGATCCAGAACACCGGCATCAGGTACGCAAGCTTCTCGCGCGCGGCGAACTGGACATAGCGCGGCGCGGAGTTCAAGGCGAAGTGCGCCTGGAAGCCGAGCGCGAGCACCAGCAGAGCGGCGAAAAGGAACGGGCTGCGCAGCGTCGGCACCGGCTTCGGCTCCGCCGGCGGATTCGCCGGCAGGCGCCGCTCGGCGAGCATCAGGCCGACCACCGTCGCGGCCAGGGTCAGCGTCGAGACGATGAAAGGCACTCGGGGATCCACGCCGCGCAAAGCCAGGCCGAGATAAGGCGCGAGCGCCGACGCGATGGCAGTACCGAGCAGCACGATCGCCGAAAGCCACGGCACGCTCGGCGTCGCGGCATGGCGCGACAGCAACGCCCACGGCGGCGAGCGCAACGCCGAAGACGTAATCGCCCAGACCAGGATGGCGCCGAGCAACAGGCCTGCGCTGGCGCCGGCGAATGGCAGGGCCAGGAAGGCGGCACAGGAGACAACGGTGAAGGCGAGGATCCAGCCGCCGAAGCGGCCGAGAGCCGCGCGTACGCGATCGGCCCAGAAGCCGGTGACGACGTCCATGCCGGCAAACACGAGCTGGTCGGCCACCAGGATCCAAGGCACCCATTCGCGGCCGATGCCGGCGGCTTGCACGAGCTGCGGCAGGTAGATGACGTACAGCGTCCAGGTCGTGCCGAACAGGAACTGCACGACGCCGACATAGACTGCTAGCGACGTCACTTGAACTGCTTATCCACTTCCGGGCGTAGCCCGTTCGCCAGGCGGTTGGTCTCGTTCGCCAGGCCGACGACGGCCATCAGCTCCATGAACATCGCATCGGTCATGCCTTTCTTGCGCGCGCCGGCGGTATGCGAGTACGTGCAGTATTCGCAGCCGTTGGTCGCGCTCACGGCAACGTAGATCATCTCCTTGACCAGCGGGTCGAGCGCGCCGGGCGCCATGACCTGCTTCACCGTCGCCCATACGCGGGCGAGCTGCGCCGGGTCGTTGGCGAGCGCCTTCCAGAAGTTGTTGATCCAATCGACGCCGCGGGTCTTCATGATGTCGTCGTACACGGCCCGCACCTCGCCGCTCGCGTCGGCGTATTCGATCAGCTTGACCAGTGCCAAGGTATCCTCCGCTCATGCTTCCCGGGTTGTCCGACCCCATGGTAATCGTTGCGGCGATCGCGCTCCTCGCCCTGCTGATCGCCTTCCCCCTGTTGCTCGCCTCGATCCGGCGGCTGCGCCGCCTGAAGCTGGTGCGCGGAACCCTGTTCTTCGGGGCCGGGGCGATGGTGGTGTTGATCGCCATCGCGGCCGCATTCGTCACCCTCAACCTCTTCACTTACGCGCGGCTGACGCACGAGCAGCAGGCGGCCCGCGTCACGACCCGCCAGCTCGCCGAGCGCCGATATGTCGCGACCTTGCAGGTGCCGAAGGAAGACGCGCGCCATTTCGAGATCTTCGGCGACGAATGGCAGATCGACGCCCGCGTCCTGAAGTGGCGGGGATTCGCGACGCTGATGGGCTTCGATACCGCCTACCGGCTCGAGCGCCTCTCCGGCCGCTATAGCGACGTCGCCATGGAGCGCACGGCGCCGCGCACGGTCTATTCGCTCGCGCCGGAGTCCGGCCTCGACCTGTGGGCGCTGGTCCGGCGCCACCACCGTTATCTGCCGCTCGCCGATGCGCTCTACGGCAGCGCGGCCTTCGTGCCGATGGCAGAAGGGGCCGAATACGACGTGACGGTGTCGGCGAGCGGCCTCGTGGTGAGGCCGGCGAACGACAGCGCCCGCAAGGCGGTCGGAGGCTGGAAGTGACTGGTAGAATCCCGCGCCTTGCATGAAGTTCCTCTTCGACCTCCTTCCGGTCGCGTTCTTCTTCGTTGCCATCCAGATCTGGGACATCTTCGTCGCCACGGCGGTAGCCATCGGCGCGACGATCCTGCAGGTCGGCTACCTCCTCGTGCGGAGGAAGAAGGTCGAGCCGATGCTGTGGTCGAGCCTCGCCATCATCGTGGTGTTCGGCGGCCTCACGCTGTACCTGCGCGACAAGACCTTCATCCTCTGGAAGCCGACCGTCCTCTACTGGCTCTTCGCGGCGGTGCTGGCCGGCGCGGCCGCGCTCGGCCGGAACCTGATCCGCACCGTGCTGTCGGACCAGATGCGCCTGCCCGACGCGGTGTGGGTTCGGCTCAACTGGGCCTGGGTCGCGTTCTTCGCGGTGATGGGGGTGGTGAACCTCTACGTGGCTTTCAACTATTCCGAGAAAGCCTGGGCCACCTTCAAGCTCTTTGGCGGGATGGGCCTCATGCTCCTCTTCGTCGTCGGCCAGTCGATGGTGCTCGCGAAGTACATGCACGACGAGCAGGAAACGGAAAAATGAGCGTCGACGCCGAGATCCGCAGCCGCCTCGCGGTGCTCGAGCCGATCGAGATCGATCTCGAGGACCAGAGCGAGCAGCACCATGGCCATTCCGGTTATCGCGAGGGCGGCAACACGCACTGGCGCCTGTCGATCGTCTCGCCGCGCTTTGTCGGCAAGCCCGTCGTCGCGCGCCACCGCATGGTGTACGAGGCGCTCGGCAACCTGATGCAGCATCCCATCCACGCGCTCGCGATCACGGCGCGCGCCCCCGAAGAAACGAAAGGACAACAATGAAACACCTGGTTCTGGTCGCCCTCCTGCTGGCGCTGCCGACGTATGCGCCCGCGCAGGAAGCGGAGAAGCCCGCGGCGAAAAAATCGGCAGCCAAGCCGAGGGCGGTGGATGCCGTGGCCACGGTCAACGGCGTCGCCGTGCCGAGCGCGCGCCTCGATTTCCTGCTGCAGCAGCAGCGGCAGCGGGGTGCGCCCGACAACGACCAGACGCGCGCCATGATCCGCGAGGAGCTGGTGAACCGCGAGGTCGTCGTGCAGGAGGCGCAGCGCTCCGGACTCGCCAAGTCGGCCGAAGTGCAGACGCAGATGGACATCGCGCGCCAGGAGATCCTGGTCGGTGCCTACCTGAGGGACTGGGTGCGCAAGCACCCGGTGACCGATGCCGAAATACAGAAGGAATACGACCGCGCCCGGGCAACGAGCGGCGACAAGGAATATCGCGCGCGCCATATCCTCGTCGAGACCGAGGACCAGGCGAAGGCGCTCATCGCCGATCTCAAGAAAGGCGCCAAGTTCGACGAGCTGGCGAGCAAGAACTCGAAGGACACCGGCTCCAAGGAGCGCGGCGGCGATCTCGACTGGAGCGTGCCGTCCGCCTACGACAAGCAGTTCTCGGACGCGATGGTGAAGCTGGAGAAGGGCAAGTACACCGAGGCGCCGGTGCAGACGCGCTTCGGCTACCACGTCATCCAGCTCGACGACGTGCGGCAGACCAAGTTTCCGCTGCTGGCCGAGGTCAAGCCGCGCATCCAGCAGCAGTTGGCGCAGCACAAGATCGATGAACTGGTCCGGGGACTAAGGGCAAAAGCCAAAGTGGAGTAATCGCATGGCCCGATACGGAGAGAAGGCCCAATCCAAGGTCAAGCGCGCGTTGCACAAGCGCAAGCGCGGCACGCTGAAGAGCGGCCGCTCCGGCAAGCGCGTGACGAGCCGCAAGCAGGCGATCGCCATCGGCCTGTCGGAAGCGCGGCGCGCGGGCGGAAAGGTGCCAACACGCCGGCGCAAATCCTCGCGCAAGAAGAAGTAGCGGCTGGCTGCACCTTTCTGGTGGTTCGCGGCAACCTCCTGGAAGAGCCGGTCGATGCGATCGTGAATGCCGCGAACGGCCATCTCGCCCACGGCGGCGGCGTGGCCGGCGTGATCTTGCGCGCCGCGGGCCCCGGCTTGCAGGACGAGTCCGATCGCCTGGTCGCCGCGAAAGGCCCCTTCGCCACCGGGACGGCGGTCGTCACCGGCGCAGGCAAGCTGCCCTTCAAGGGCGTGATCCACGCTGTCGGGCCGCGCTTCGGCGAGGGCGACGAGGAGCGCAAGCTCATCCTCGCGCTCCAGTCGGCGTTCCACTGCGCCGGGGAGCGCGGCTGGCAAAGCGTTTCCTTCCCCGCGGTATCCGCCGGCATCTTTGCGGTGCCGCTCGATATCTGTGCGCGCGCTTACGTTGCGGCAGCGCGCTCCGCCCGGCTGCGCAATGTCCGGCTATGCTTGCGCGATCAACCCGTCATCGATGCCGTACTGGGAGAGCTGAAGAAATGAAATGGATCATCCTTGCCGCCGCGCTCGTCATCGCGCCGGCGCATGCGCAGAAGCTGGAGAAGGCCACCTTCGCCGCGGGCTGCTTCTGGTGCAGCGAAGAAGCGTTCGAGCACGTGCCCGGCGTGGTCGAGGCCGTCTCGGGCTACACCGGCGGCAAGGTGAAAAATCCGAGCTATGAGCAGGTATCTTCCGGGCGCACCGGGCATACGGAGGCAGTGCTGGTGACATTCGATCCGGCCAAGGTGAGCTACGAGAAGCTGCTCGAGGTGTTCTGGCTGAACCACGATCCGACCGTCAAGGATCGGCAATTCTGCGATTCGGGCTCGCAATACCGGCCCGAGATCTTCTACCACTCGCCCGAGCAGAAGCGGCTCGCGGAGGCCTCGAAGGCGAAATGGGAGAAGGACAAGCCTTTCCGCCAGCCGATCCTCACGCCGATCACCCAGGCGACCGACTTCTACCCGGCGGAGGATTACCACCAGGACTACTACAAGAAGAACGCGCTGCAGTACAAGTTCTACGTCACCGGCTGCGGCCGCTATGCGCGGCTCGACACCCTGTGGGGCGAACTGCGAAAGAAATGAATCGGGGTAATGAAATCGGGGTCAGAGCCCTATTGTTAATCGGGCTCTGACCCCGATTTCGGTTTTTACTTTTTCTGGGTGTGCGCGTGCCCGTCGTGCGGCACCTTCTTCGGATTGTTGAGCGCCGGGTCTTCGCCCTTCGCCTTTTCCTTGCCGATGCGCTCGGCCTTCTGCATGGCCTGCTTCTCTTGCTCGTTCTTCGGCTCGGCGTCGCGCGCGGCTTCGTCGACCTTGCCCGAGTCCACGAATTTCTTCGTGCGCTCGTTGTAGTCCTTGCTGGCGGTGTAGCTGCCTTCGCCTTCGACCTTGTCCTTGCGTTCCATGGCTGGGTCCTTTTACCGGGTTGAATCGTCCTGATTCCTGCAATCGCCGTACCCGTGCCGGGCCCGAGGGTTGCGGCAAACACGGGGCAGTCCCACCCCTTTATGGAGGCCAGCTTATGAAAGCAATGATCGCAATCCTCGCCGCAGCCCTCTCCCTCGGTGCCTGTACGCGCATCATCGAAAGGCCGGTCGCCTCGGCACCGCCGACGGTCGTCACGACTGAGCGCGTGGTCGAGCGTCCCGCACCCTCCGTGCCTTCGGCCGCTGTCGGCAGCACGCTCGCGGGCTGCACCTGGAATGGGCAGCAGACCAGCCACGGCGGCATGTCCTGCCAGGAGCGCAGCCAGCACCGTTGCGTGAACGGCAACTGGGAGCGGACCGTACTGACCTGCTAGTCGGCCTGCCTTAGTCTGCTTCGTCGATCCAGGCCATTTGAATGGCCTCCAGGATCTTCTCGCCGCAGCGCTTCGGATCGTCGCTGAACCCGGGCAGCGCCATCACCCACCCGAAAAGGTCGGTGAAGCGCACCTGCTCCGGGTCGACCTCCGGATGCGCTTCGGTGAGCGCGATGGCGATGTCCTGCGTGTCGGTCCACTTCACGCCTTTTTCCCTCCGCCTTCGCGCTCGTAGTTGATGGTGTACCTGGGGATCTCGATCACGAGGTCCTCGTCCGCCATTTTCGCCTGGCAAGAGAGGCGCGACCTCGCCTCGAGGCCCCAGGCCTTGTCGAGCATGTCCTCTTCCTTCTCCTCGGCAGGCTCGAGCGAGTCGAACCCCTCGCGGACGATGACATGGCACGTCGTGCAAGCCGCCTGCTTCTCGCAGGCGTGCTCGATGTCGATGTGGTTCTCCAGCAGCGCGTCGCAGATCGATTTGCCCGCCTTTACCTCTATCTGGGCGCCCTGCGGGGAGATGGCGTGGCCGGGCAATACCTTCAGCTTGGGCATCAGAGGCTGCCGATCTTCTTGCCGGCGAGCGCGCGGCGGATGCCGTGGTCCATGCGGCGGCCGGCGAATTCGTCGGTCGACCGGTTGAGCGCATCGGAGGCCTGCTTGATGGCGCGATGGTCGCTGCCGGCCAGCGATTTCTCGAGCGACGCGACGCCGCGATCGATCTCCGCGCGCTCCTTCGCGTCGAGCAGCGCGGCGTCCGCGGCGAGCGCAGAGCGCGTCGCTTCGAGGAGGCGCTGCCCGTCGACGCGCGCTTCCGTCAGCGCGCGCACATGGACATCTTCCTTGGCGTGCGCGAAAGAGTCGCGCAGCATGCGCTCGATATCGGCGTCGGCAAGGCCATAGGAAGGCTTGACGGTCACGGACGCTTCCGCGCCGGTGGCGGCCTCGCGCGCATTGACGGAAAGAAGGCCATCGGCGTCGACCTGGTAGGTGACCTTGATGCGTGCGGCGCCGGCCGCCATCGGCGGGATGCCCTTCAGCTCGAAGCGCGCGAGCGAGCGGCAGTCGGACACGAGCTCGCGCTCGCCCTGCACGACGTGGAAGCTCATCCCGGTCTGGCCGTCCTTGAAGGTGGTGAACTCCTGCGCACGGCCCGCCGGGATGGTCGTGTTGCGCGGGATGATCTTCTCCACCAGCCCGCCCATCGTCTCCACGCCGAGCGAAAGCGGGATCACGTCGAGCAGCAGCCAGTCCTCGCCCTGCGGCTTGTTGCCCGCGAGCACGTTGGCCTGCATC
>DATLDY010000020.1:0-24080 GCA_035525655.1 Burkholderiales bacterium | reverse complement strand
TTCGTGGAAATCCTCGCCGCGGAGCAAACGCCGGACAACCCGAACTGGTACCAGGGTACCGCCGATGCGGTGCGCCAGGCAGCGCGGCACTTCGAGGACTACGAGGCAGCCTGCTATCTCATCCTCGCCGGCGATCATCTTTACCGGATGGACTATGGCGCGCTGGTGCGGGAGCACCTCGCGCGCGGCGCGGACATCACCATCGCCGCGCAGCCGGTGAGCGCTGCCGATGCCTCGCAGATGGGCATCTTCAGCTTCGACGCGGCGGGCCAAGTGACGGGCTTCAGCGAGAAGCCGACCGCGCAGCGCCTGCGCGAGATCGCCGAGGCAGGTGGCGGGAAACCGTTCGTTGCGTCTCTTGGAATCTATGTGTTTTCGCGCGACGTCCTGCTCGAAGTCCTGCGCGGCGATGGCAAGGACTTCGGCCGCGACGTGCTTCCCGCGGCCCTCGCCCGGCACCGGGTATCGGCCTATCTGCACCAGGGCTATTGGGCCGATGTGGGCACCATTGCCTCCTTCTACGAGGCCAACATCATGCTCACGCGACCGGACGCCCCCTTCGACTTCTACCATCCGGATCGCCCGATCTACACGGAGCAACGCGTCCTGCCCGCGGCCCGTTTGAATGGCTGCACGGTGCGCAACACGATCATTGCGGAAGGGTGCTATCTCGACGCCGGCAGCATCGAAGATTCGGTCATCGGCATCCGTGCCCGGGTCGGCCGCGGCGCGCGCATCCGCCGGTCCGTGCTGCTCGGCGCCGATTCATATGAGGAGCATCAGGGTGTGGGCGACGAGGTGGTGCTCGACCGGGTGATCGTGGACAAGAACGCGCGCATCGGCGAGGGCGCCAAACTCGTGAACGAGAAGGCGATACAGGAGGCGGACGGCGAAGGCTATTACATCCGCGACGGCGTCATCGTGGTGCCGAAGGACGGCGTCATCCGGCCGGGGCTGGTCGTATGAGCACGGTTGCCGTGGGCGTGTTTGCCGGCGCGGCCGAGGCGGCGCAGGCGCGGGCTCGACTGGTGGCGGAGGGGGTTGGCCTGGAGCGCATCACGCTTAGCAGCGAGCACAGCGCGGACGACATCGCCGCCGAAGCGCCCGGGCAGTCCTACGAACAGCAGAATCCGAGCGACTCGACTGCCGCAGCGAAAGCCGATGCTCGGCACAACACGCTGCTCCGCACGGGCGGTTGCGCGCTAAGCGTGACCGCGAGCTCGCGCGAAGAGAGCGCGCGCTTGCGCGCGGTGATGGAACGCGCAGGCGCACACGCCACGCTCGAGCGGCCCGGCTAGTGAGCGGGGCGCTTCTGCTCCCACGCCCACGCGTGGGCGACCATCGCTTCGAGATCGGCATAGCGCGGCTGCCAGCCGAGCTCGGCGCGCGCGCGGCGCGCATCGGCCACTAGGCGGGGCGGGTCGCCCGCGCGGCGCGGCGCGTCCTCGACGCGGATGGGGCGCCCGGTGACCTTGCCCACCACGTCGATCACGTTCTGCACCGAGAACCCGTTGCCGTTGCCCAGGTTGTAAGCCGCGCTGGCCCCGCCGTCCCTCAGGCGCTCCAGGGCGCCGAGGTGCGCGGCGCACAGGTCGGTGACATGAATGTAGTCCCGGATGCAGGTGCCGTCGGGCGTGTCGTAGTCGCGCCCGTAGACCTGGAGCGACGACCGGCGGCCCGAGGCGGCCTGCAGCGCGAGCGGGATGAGGTGCGACTCCGGCTCGTGGTTCTCGCCGATGCGCGCGCGCGGATCGGCGCCGGCGGCGTTGAAGTAGCGCAGGCAGACCGAGCGCAAGCCATAAGCGGCGTCGAAGTCGCGCAACGCGTGCTCGACCATCCATTTGGTGCGCCCGTACGGGTTGATCGGGCGCTCCGCCGCCGCCTCGTCGATCGGTACGCGCTCGGGGTTGCCGAAAATCGCGGCGGTCGACGAGAAGATGAAGCGCCGCACGCCGTGGCGCACCATCGCGTCGAGGAGCGTGAGCGTATTGGCGAGGTTGTTGGCGTAGTACTTCGCCGGCTCGCGCACCGACTCGCCGACCTGGATTAGCGAGGCGAAGTGCAGCACGCCGTCGAAGCGCTCCGCCTTGAACAGGCGGTCGAGGAGCTGCGCATCGGCGATGCTGCCGACGACGAGGCGGGCACCGAGGACCGCGTCCTCTCGTCCGGAGGACAGATCGTCGAGCACGACAGCCTCGTGTCCCGCCTCGGCGAGCGCGAGCGTCATGTGCGAGCCGATGAATCCCGCGCCGCCGACCACCAAAACTTTCATGCACCGACAATAGCATTTCGCGCCGTGGCCGGCCTTGGGTCGGGGTCGGAGCAACGCCGCGTAGGCGTTCCGGCTACCCGCGCGTCATGGCCGGTGCGCCACCGCCTCAGGCAATTCGGGTCACGGGCCGGCGCTGTGGCGCTCGTGCATATCACGCGGCTCCCGCCGACGCCGTGACCCGGCCGAGGGATCGCGCCACGCCGGCCTTTCCGTTGCTCCCTTAGCGGTAAACCTGCAACCGAAAGGACTCAACGTGCATTTCCCGATCATCGTCCACTCGCATCTGCGCTGGGATTTCGTCTGGCAGCGGCCGCAACAGATCTTTTCCCGCCTCGCCCGCCGGCATCCGGTGCTCTTCCTCGAGGAGCCGATCGTCGAGCCGGGCTCGCCGCCGTCGCTGCGCCTGAGCGAGCCGCAGGCGGGCCTGCTGAGGATGATCCCGGTGCTGCCCGAGCCGCTCGGCGTCGACGACGCCTGCGCGGTGGTGCTGCCGCTCCTGCGCGCGGCGCTAGCGCACCATGTCGCGCTTCGGGGGCGCTTCGATGCGCCGGTGCAGTGGTTCTACTCGCCGATGACGGCGCCGCATTTCGTCGGGCAGCTGGGCGAGCTCGGCATCGTCTACGACTGCATGGACGAGCTGCGCAACTTCCGCCATGCGCCGCCCGACATCTCGGAGCGCGAGTCGTTCCTCCTGGCGCGCGCCGACGTGGTGTTCACGGGCGGCCGGCAGCTCTTTGCCGCCCGCTCGCGCCAGCACCGCAACGTGCACTTCTTCGGCTGCGGCGTCGACTCCGCGCACTTCGGCCGCGCGCGCGACGAAAGCCTCGCGATCCCGTCCGAGCTGGCGAACGTGCCGCGCCCGATCCTCGGCTACTTCGGCGTCATCGACGAGCGGCTGGACTACGGCCTTCTCGCCCACCTGGCACGCGAGTTTTCCGGCGGCACGCTCGCCATGGTCGGGCCGCTTGCCAAGGTGCAGCCGAGCGAGCTGCCGTGGGAGCGCAACATCCTCTGGCTCGGCCAGCAGGCGTACGCGGACCTGCCGCGCTTCGTGCGCGCGTTCGATGTGTGCCTGATGCCCTTCGCGATGAACGAAGCCACCTGCTACATCAACCCGACCAAGACCCTGGAATACATGGCGGCGGGCAAGCCGATCGTCTCGACGCCGGTCCCCGACGTGGTGGAGCAGTTCAGCGACGTGGTCGACATCGCTGCCTCCCCCGAGCAGTTTTCCCGCGCGGTGCGGCGTGCGCTCGAGGCGCCGCGGCCGCAAGTCCTGCAGCAGGGCATCGACCTGGCGGCCGAGTGCACCTGGGACGCGATCGTCGCGCGCATGGGCGAGCTGATCGTCGCCGCCGTTGCTCCCCGCGCCAAGGTGGCGGCGTGAAGACCGACGGCATGAAGCTCGACGTCCTCGTCGTCGGGGCCGGGTTCTCCGGCGCGGTGATCGCGGAGCGCCTGGCCGACTCGGGCCTGCGGGTCCTGGTCATCGACAAGCGGCCGCACATCGGCGGCAACGCCTACGACCGCGCCGACGCTCACGGGGTGCTCGTGCACCCCTACGGCCCGCACATATTCCACACCAACAGCGCGCGGATCTTCGACTATCTGTCGGTATTCACTACCTGGCGGCCGTACGAGCACCGCGTGCGCGCCAAGGTCGACGGCCAGCTGGTGCCCATCCCGATCAACATCGACACGGTGAACCGGCTGTACGGCCTCGACCTCGACGAGACCACCATCCAGGCGTTCTACGACAGCGTGCGCGAGCCGCGCGATACGCTGAAGACGAGCGAGGACGTGGTGCTGAACGCCGTCGGCCGCGACCTCTATGAGAAGTTCTTCCGCGGCTACACGCTGAAGCAATGGGGCCTCGACCCGTCGCAGCTCTCGGCATCGGTGGCGGCGCGCATTCCGACGCGCGTCAACCGCGACGATCGCTACTTCACCGATCAGTTCCAGTTCATGCCGCGGGACGGCTATACGGCGCTGTTCGAGGCGCTTCTCTCCCATCCACGCATCCGGGTGGAAGTCGGGGTGGATTTCTTCTCCATGCGCCGACGGTTCAAGCCGCGCCACATCGTCTTCACCGGCCCGATCGACCGCTATTTCGACTATGGCCTCGGCCGCCTGCCGTACCGCTCGCTCGAGTTCCGGCACGAGCACCACGCCGGCGTGGAGCGCCTCCAGCCGGTGGGCACGGTGAACTACCCGAACGAGGCGGACTACACCCGCATCACGGAGTTCAAGCACCTCACGGGGCAGGTGCATGCCGGTACCTCCGTCGTGCGGGAGTACCCGTGCGACGAGGGTGACCCGTACTACCCGGTGCCTCGCCCCGAGAACGAGGCGCTCTACAAGCAGTACGAGGCCCTCGCGGAGCGCGAGACCGACGTCACGTTCGCCGGACGCCTGGCGCAGTACCGCTACTACAACATGGACCAGTGCGTCGGCGGAGCCCTCAAGGCGGCAGAGAAGCTGATCGCGCGCCTGCGTCCGGCGGCGCTCACCGGGCGCGCCGATACCCATCGGCAGGACGAGGCGCGTACGTGAGCGGTCTCGAGCTGTGGGGCGGGGTGGAGTGCACGGTGAACCGGGTGGGCGAGAAATACTTCAGCCAGCTCGATCGCAGCGGCCATGCGCAGCGCATCGAGGACCTCGAGCGCATCGCAGCGCTCGGTGTGCGAAAGCTGCGCTATCCGGTCATCTGGGAGACGACCGCGCCCAACGGCCTCGAGCGTCCCGACTGGCGCTGGGCCGACGAGCGCCTCGGCCGCATCCGCGAGCTCGGCATGCAGCCGATCGTCGGGCTGGTACACCACGGCAGCGGCCCGCAGCACACCAGCCTCGTGTCGGAGTGCTTCGCACCGAAGCTGGCGGAATACGCGGGCGCCGTCGCCCAGCGCTTTCCGTGGGTGGAGGATTGGACGCCGGTCAACGAGCCCTTGACCACGGCGCGCTTCAGCTGCCTGTACGGCGTGTGGTATCCGCACGGGCGCGATCCGCGCCTTTTCAAGGCGGCGCTCTTCAACCAGTGCCGGGCCGTCGTGCTGGCCATGCGCGAAATCCGCCGCGTGAACCCGCAAGCGCGGCTCGTGGCCACGGACGACCTCGGCAAGTACTACAGCACGCCGCTACTCGCGTACCAGGCGGACTTCAACAACGAGATGCGTTGGCTCGCGTGGGACCTCCTGTTCGGGCGAGTGACGGCGGAGCATCCGCTCGCCGCGTGGCTCCTCACGACGTGCGGTGCGACGCGCGACGAGCTCGCCTGGTTCGTCGACAACCCGTGCCCGCCGGATATCGTCGGGGCGAACTACTACGTGACGAGCGAGCGGTATATCGACGAGCGGCTCGAGAACTTTCCCGAGCGCTACCACGGCGGCAACGGCCGGCACCGCTTCGCCGACCTCGAGACGGCGCGCTGCCTCGCGCAGCCGACAGCGGGATTGCGCGCGTTGCTGCTCGAAGCCTGGGAGCGCTATCGCGCCCCGATCGCGGTAACCGAGGTGCAGCTCGATGCAAGCCGCGACGACCAGGTGCGGTGGTACGCCGAGATGTGGGAGCACGCCGTAGCCGCGAAAGCGGCGGGCGCGGATGTGCGCGCGATGACGGCGTGGGCGCTCTTCGGCTCGTTCGACTGGAATTGCCTGGTCACCGAGTGCCGCGGCTACTACGAGCCGGGCGCCTTTGACGTGCGCGGCGGCAGCGCGAGGCCGACGGCCGTGGCCTGGCTGCTCCGCCAGCTCGGCTCCGGCAGGACGCCGCACCACGCGGTCCTCGAGGGGCCCGGGTGGTGGTGGCGGCAGGATCGCCACTACTGCACGCCGATCGCGCTGCCGGGCGTGCCGGCCGCCCTGCGTCAAAAGCAGGAGATGCGGCCGATCCTCGTCACCGGCGCGACCGGCACGCTCGGCGCTGCGGTGGCACGCCTTTGCGAGAAGCGCGGCCTCGCCTACCGCCTGCTCCACCGCAAGGACCTGGACATCGGCGAGCTCGACTCGGTCGAGCGCGCGCTCGAGCGCCATCAGCCCTGGGCTGTGCTCAACGCCGCCGGCTATGTGCGCGTGGACGACGCCGAGAACGACATCGAGCGCTGCTTCCGCGAGAACACCATCGGCGCCGAGAACCTGGCGCGCGCCTGCGCCCGCCACGGCTTGCCGCTCATGACCTTCTCGAGCGACCTCGTCTTCGACGGCGCGAAGGGCTCGCCGTACGAGGAGGGCGACAAGACGTCACCCCTCAATGTCTATGGGCGCAGCAAGGCCGACGCGGAGCGGGCCGTGCTCGATCGGCATCCGAGCTCGCTGGTGGTGAGAACCAGCGCCTTCTTCGGTCCGTGGGATGCGCATAACTTCATCACCAGCGCGCTGGACGCGCTCGCGCGCGGCGAGCCCGTGCGTGCGCCGGCCGACGTGATCGTCTCGCCGACCTACGTGCCGGATCTCGTGAACGCGTGCCTCGATCTGCTGATCGACGGGGAATGCGGCCTTTGGCACCTGACCAACAGCGAGCCCGTGACGTGGATGGAGCTCGTGCGGCGCGCGGCGGGGAAAGCCGGCATCGACGTAGGCAAGCTCGCCGCCTGCCGGTCCGCCGATTACGGCTACATCGCGGCACGTCCCGCATACAGCGCGCTGGCCACGGTTCGCTCGCCGCTGATGCCGACGCTCGACGATGCGCTAGACCGGTACACCCAGGCGGTGCGCTAAGCAACCCAACCGCGCGTAGTGCTCCAGACGGCACTCCCCGAAACGCGTCACTATGTTTGTCAGCGAACAAACAGCGACGGCTAAGCGGCGCACATTGCACGTTGGATCCGACCCCGTGCTGCCCTCCTTGCAAAACTTCATCAAGTGCTTCGTGCGGGATTCAGCGGGGCAGTGGCGCTGCATTTCGTTTGCCACGCTTACCCACAGTGGCCGGCGCGTTCAAGTCGCCGAAGGCCGCGTGTTGGTGAAGGGCACGCGCTTTATGAACGTGGACCTTGCCGCGCTGCTGGACGATGCCGAGCAGCCGGCGGCACTGCAGGGCGTCGACCACGTCGACGAAGCGCGCTAGCGTCTGTTCTGTTCGTTGCCGTACAGACCCACTCGGACGCGATGGCTACAAAGGCGGATGCAACCGACGCGCCTCGAGCGTTACCCCGCGTATGTAGCGGTGCAGTGCAGGGCCGCGGAGCAGAGCGAGCTGTCGCAGCTGTACCGCGACCTTGCCATCGAATGCCTGCACGGACATGTGAAGTGCGTGCTGCTGGATGCCCTGGACTCCGACCCCGCAAACGACCGAGCTCTGCGCGGCGCGTTGACCACCATGCTGCTCGCTGGCGTTCCTTCCGGCTTCCGGCTCGCGCTCGTCACCAACGTCCCATCCCTGCAGCGGATGTTCGCCTTTCTCGTGCGCGACCTGGAGATGTTGGACATTCCGGCCAAGCTCTTCGCGGACAATGCCGCAGCCGTCGAATGGCTGTCGCAGGCCGCAGAAGCGCAGCGCCGAGTGTTGGCCTAGACCAGCCGCCGCCCCCGGCGGCCGCCCACCTTGTATTGCTCCAGCGCCGCCTCCACTGCGCGCGCCGATCCCCCCGCGCGGCATAGCGCCACGCACGCGCCGCCGAAGCCCGCGCCGGTGAGGCGCGCGCCGTAGACGCCGGGCTGCGAAGCGAGCGCGGCGACCAGGGCATCGAGCTCCGGGGTCGACACGTCGTAGTCATCGCGCAGGCTCGCGTGCGATGCGCTCATCAGCTCGCCGAACACCGCGGCGGGGACGCCGTCGGCGGCCCGCAGCACGCGCGCGTTCTCGGTCACTACGTGTCGTACGCGACGGCGCAGATGCGGCGGCAGGCGGCCGAGCGTCTCATCGGCGTTCACTTCGCGCAGCGACGGGCACCCGAGGAGGCGCGCGGCTTCCTCGCACTCGGCGCGGCGGGTGTTGTAGCCGCTCTGCGCTAGCGAGCGCGGCATGCCGCTGTCCACCACCGCGATCTCGGCGCCGGCGGGCAACGGCACCAGGCGCCGCTCGAGCGTGCGCGTATCGAGGAACAGCGCGCGCGAGGCCTCCGCGAGGCTGCACGCCATCTGGTCCATGATCCCGCAGCGCACGCCGGCATGGCGGATCTCCGCCTGCTGCGCGATGAGGGCGATCTGCACGTCGTCGAGGGACAGGCCGAGCAGCGTCCGCAAGGCGCGCAGCGTCGCCACCTCGAGCGCGGCGCTGGACGAGAGCCCGGCGCCGATCGGCACGTCGGAATGCACTTCGAAGCGCAGTGGCGGCACCGCGGTGCCGAGCTCCTCGATGCATCCGGCGATATAACGCGACGCGTCGTGTCCCGGCGAATCCGAGTGCACCTCGAAGCGCTGCGCATGCTCGACGCTCACCCGCGTCTTCTGCGGGATGGCGATCGGAAGGACGAAGCCGTCGTTATAGTCGGTGTGCTCGCCGAGGAGGTTCACCCGGCCGGGCGCTTCGCCCACGGCTTGCGTCACCATCTGCCCACATCGACCGCCTGCAGCTCGCGCGCCTTTTCCTCGGGCAGCGCGTCCATCGCGAACAGGCCCGCGCCGAGCTCGGTCCCGGCGAGGAACTTCAATCGCTCGCGCGTGCGATAGGGCGGATAGAACTGCGCATGCAGATGCCACTCGGGGTGCGCTTCGCCGTCGGTCGGCGCCGCGTACCACGCCATGAGGTACGGGAAAGGCCGCTGCCAAAGGCCGTCGTACTTGAGGAGCACCGTCTTCAGCGCGCGCGCGAGATCGGCCTTTTCGTCATCGCGCAGCTCCTCGAACTGGCCCACCGGCCGCGTCGGCGCCACCCAGACTTCGTACGGGTAGCGTGCGCACGCCGGCACGAAGGCGAGCGCGTGCGGTCCCTGGTACAGCAGCCGTCGGCCATCCTCGAGCTCGCGCGCCATGAAAGCGGCGAGCACGCCGCGGCCGTGGGCGCGGTAGTACGCCGCCGCCTCGTGCTGCATGCGCTGCGGCACCGGCGGCACGAAACCGTAGGCGTAGATTTGCCCGTGAGGATGGTGCAGCGTGACGCCCACCTCGGCGCCGCGGTTCTCGAACGGCAGGACGTACTTGAGCTGGGCGGCCGCGAGCTCGCGCGTGCGCTCTGCCCAGACCTCGAAGAGAAGCGCGATCCGCTCCAGGGGCAGCGCACCGAGCGAGGCGCCGGGATCCTGCGTGAAGACGACCACCTCGCACTTGCCGTTCGGCGGCGCGAGGGCGGGGAAGCGGTTGTCGAATACCGCGATCTCCCAGTCGCCGGGTGGAAGCTCGGTGGGCGGCGCGCCTTCGCGCGTTACGGCGAGCGGGTTGTACTCGGGCGGCGGCAGGAAGGTGCGGTCCTGCCGATGCGCTGCATACGCAACCCACTCGCCGCGCAGCGGATGCCAGCGCAGCTCGCCGCGCCCGACGAGCGGCTCGATGAACGGGCTGGGCGCGTTTGCAGGAGCTTTCATCTCCTTTCCCGAATACAACCAGAGCGCGCGGCCATCCGGCTTGCTCAGCCGCCGCGAATGCATCACACGACCCCGGGAATCGGGCTGCGCGCTATGGTGGTGGCGGCACGGATCGCCTCGAGCGGCACCTTGGGCGTGCGGTCCGCATGCAGGAGCCCATTGGCCTCCTGGAACGTGTCGGTGAACTGCGTGTAGCAGAAGCCGCTGAAGAGCGGCATGCGCGCCACGGCGTCGAGGAGCGCGTGATAGCGCTGCAGGAACTCCTCTTCGCCTTTCGCGCGCGAGTAGCCCCACTCGCCCGCGGCTTCGCCACGCCGCGCGAACGCGATGCCGCCGAACTCGGTGAGCATGATCGGCTGGCCGCGGTGCGGATAGCCGTCGAGCGTGAGCACGCGGCCGCCGGGACGCCGGCGATCGAAAAGCTGCTGCGCATCCTGCGCGTATCGCGCCTGCAGCGCCGCCGCATCCGATTCGTAGTCGTGGATGCCGATGATGTCGGTCGCGCTCGATTCCCAGCCGTCGTTGCCGATCACCGGGCGCGTGGAATCGAGCGTCTTCGTGAGGTGATAGAGCGCCTCGACGGCGTGCCGGTGCTCGCGGATGAGGTTGAGCTCGGGCACGCCCCATGACTCGTTGAACGGCACCCAGACGATCACGCACGGGTGGCTGTAGTCGCGCTCGATCGCCTCGGTCCACTCGCGCACGGTGCGCTTGATCGCGGTGCGGGTGAAGCGATAGGCCGAGGGCATCTCTTCCCACACGAGCAGACCCAGGCGGTCCGCCCAGTACAGGTAGCGCGGGTGCTCGATCTTCTGGTGCTTGCGCACCCCGTTGAAGCCCATTTCCTTGGCGAGCTCGACGTCGCGGCGCAGCGCGGCGTCGTCGGGCGGCGCGAGCAGCGTGTCGGGCCAGTAGCCCTGGTCGAGCACCATGCGCAGCAGATAAGGCCGCCCGTTCAGCATGAAGCGATCGCGCTGCACGTGCACCGAGCGCAGCGCGGTATAGGACTTCACGGTATCGAGGACCTCGTTGCCCTGGCACAGCCGCAGCTCCGCATCGATCAGCGTCGGCCGCTCGGGGCTCCACAGGAGCTCGTTCCTGAAGTCGTCGATGCCGGGGTCGGAGATGACGATGCGCCGGTCGGCTTCGCCGTCGAACACCGCGTAGCGATCGTCCGCCAGCACGCGCGCGCCATGGCGCAGGAGCACCTGCACGGAAAGGTTGGGCCGCCGCTCGCCGCCGATGCGCATCTCGAGGGTCAGCGCAAAGCCCTCGACGTGCGGCGTCCAGCGCAGCTTCTCGATGTACACGCGCGGCACGCGCTCGAGCCACACGGTCTGCCAGATGCCGGTGGTGCGCGGGTACCAGATGGCATGCGGCTCGAGCTGCCAGTCCTGCTTGCCGCGCGGCTTGGCGAGGTCGCCAGGGTCGTCCGAAACCATGACCGCAACGGTCTGGCGCCCGTCGCGCAGCGAGGACGTGATGTCCGCGGAGAAAGGCGTATGGCCGCCCTCGTGGGTGGCCACCAGCGCGCCATTTACCCAGACGGACGCCGCATAGTCGACCGCGCCGAAGTGCAGCAGGACGCGCCCGCCCGCGGCGTCGACGCTGAATTCGCGCTGGTACCAGCAGCGGGTGTGAAAGCCGCGATCGCCGATGCCGCTCGCCTTCGACTCCGGCGGAAAAGGCACGCGGATCTCGAGCGGCCAGTCGCGGATGTCCTGCGGCTGGCGGTAGCGCCGGTCTTCGTCGAAGAGGAAGCGCCAGGGCCCATCCAGGTTTTGCCAGGAGGAGCGCTCGAGCTGGGGCCGCGGATAGGCGTGCATCAGGCCATACAAGCAATCCGGCGGCCGGCCCGCGCGGGTGATCGCGCGGGGTGGTCGTTACAGCTACGCCTGGCTATTTCGCGTTCCCGACCACCTCGCCCGCCAGCCGCTGCGCCATCGCAAGATGCTGCTGCACGTGCGGGATGGCTTTCTGCGCGAGCTGACGCAGCTGCGCGTCGCTCGCCTTGGTTGCCGCCGCCTGCAGGAGCGCCAGCGTATCGGTGTGGTCCTTCACCATCTGCTGCATGTACTCGCGGTCGAAGTTGTCGCCGGAGACGAGCTCCAGCTTCTTCATCGCGGCCTGGTGACGAAGGTCCGGACTGGTCGGCGGCCGCAGGGCCTTCGCCTGCGCGAGCGCGCTGCCTTCGGTCTCGAGGGCGGAATGCTCATCCACCATGTGCTGGCCGAACTGCTTCACCTGCGGCGATTGCGCCTTTTGCGCGGCGAGCTTGCCCGTGGCGATCTCGGCGAGGTTGGCATGCGAGATGTTGCGCAGGAACTCCGCGTCCGTTGCAGAAGGCGCGCTTGCGCCGGCGGCCGCGCTCGTGCGATCGGCGCCCGGCATCTGGCTGCAGGCGAGCAGGGCGAAAGAAAGGACGAGGATTGCAACTGATTTCATCATGCCTCCGGAAAAAGAGGCTTCGATGGTCACGCCAACGCTTCGCTGCGACTAGTCGCCAATGGCGATTACAGCGGGTCACCCGGGTTGGCACAGGAGGTCAATCCTGCTGCTCCTCGATCTCGTCGAGGATCAGCGCGACCACCCGCAGCATCATCGGCATCCCCGGGCGCGTCCTCCCCGCGATCCATTCATCGATCAGGGGGCGCTCGACCTCCAGGAGCAGCGCGAGGCAGTCCCGGCCGCCCGCCAGCTCGGCCGCCCGCAACAGCGCCCGACTTTGTACGTTCGACGCCACAGCGGCCCGAAGCTGCAGGTTTTGGGCCTAGCTGGGCTTGCGCGAGCCGCGCTCCAGGTCGGCGAGGACCAGCTCGAACGCAGCGAGGAACACCTCTTCCGGCGTCTCTTCGTCACCGCGCATCCAGCGCGAGAGCGCCGCCGGGTCGATGCGCAGGTGATCGGCGAGCTTCGCAGGGCCGCCGGAGAGCTGCGCCGCGCGCTCGAGCACGCGGGTGACCGCCGTGCCGGGCCTGCGAGGGGCGGAGGCGAGGATGCGCTCACGCAGCACCGTATTACCGGCCCGGGTGGGCGCGAAGCCGGCGAGCACGATGACGTCGGCGGCGCCTGCCGCGCGCGCCTGCGCTTCGAGCTTGGTCAGCGCTGCGCGCGAAGCGTCCTCCGACGCGATGCATACGATCGCGAGCGGATGGGCGCGCTCTTCGGCGGCTAGCGTTGCGACCAGCTTCACGGTGCTTTGCTCGTCGAAGCCCAGGTGCAAAAGGCAAAGGCCGAAATCGCCTTGCCTCGCGGTCCCGACCACATCCCTTAGCCGGATCGCTACACGGACCTCAAGACCTGCTAACGTTTCCTCCATACGCTGCAAAATACCGGGCGCATTCGCTACGACGAGAATCTTTGTCGTGTCCATGTGCCATAACCGCAAAACCAATGCCAGCGAAAGCTTTGCCACCGCCCGCTGCCTTTATTGCATCGCTACCACAGGCCGCTACATGAAATATCGGCACGTGCAATCGACGTGAGCGCAATCCTTTCCATCGAGGGTGTGGAGAAGCGGTACGCCTCGGGCCTGCAGGCGCTCAAGCGTGTCAGCCTCGACATCCGCCGCGGCGAGATCTTCGCGCTGCTCGGTCCCAACGGCGCCGGCAAGACCACGCTCATCAACATCGTCTGCGGCATCGTCACGCCGAGCGCGGGCAAGGTCACCGTCGGCGGCCACGACATCCTGCGCGATTACCGCGCCGCGCGCTCGATGATCGGCCTCGTGCCGCAGGAGCTCGCCATCACGCCGTTCGAGACGGTATGGCAGACGGTGAACTTCAGCCGTGGGCTGTTTGGCAAACCCACCAATACGGCGTTCGTCGAGAAGGTGCTGCGCGACGTCGCGCTGTGGGACCGGCGCCACAGCAAGATCGTCACGCTTTCCGGCGGGATGAAGCGGCGCGTGCTGATCGCGAAGGCGCTGGTGCACGAGCCGCAGGTGCTGTTCCTCGACGAGCCCACCGCCGGCGTGGACGTGGAGCTGCGCCAGGACATGTGGCAGGTGGTGCGCGCGCTGCGCGATTCGGGCGTCACCATCATCCTCACCACGCACTACATCGAGGAAGCCGAGCTGATGGCCGATCGCGTCGCGGTCATCAACAAGGGCGAGATCGTGCTGGTCGAGGAGAAAACCGCGCTCATGCACAAGATGGGCAAGAAGCAGCTCACCCTGCACCTCAACCAGCCGCTCGCGTCGCTGCCGCCGCAGCTCGCCGCGCACCGGCTCACCCTTGCCGCGAGCGGCCGCGACCTCGTCTACACGTACGACACGCAGGCCGAGCGCACCGGGATCACCAACGTGCTGGATGACCTCGCCGCCGCCGGCATTGCCTTCAAGGACCTGGAGACCACCCAGAGCTCGCTTGAAGACATCTTCGTCAACCTGGTGCACCAAGACTGAAAGGAAGACATGAACTGGCGGGCCGTCACCGCGATCTACGCCTTCGAGATGGACCGCACGCGCCGCACGATCCTGCAGAGCATCGTCGCGCCGGTGATTACCACCTCGCTCTATTTCGTGGTGTTCGGCGCCGCCATCGGCATGCGCATCCAGGAGATCAACGGCGTGCCCTACGGCGCGTTCATCGTCCCGGGCCTGGTGATGCTCACGCTCCTCACCCAGAGCGTCACCAACGCCTCGTTCGGCATCTACTTCCCGCGCTTCACCGGTACGATCTACGAGATCCTCTCCGCGCCGATCTCGCCGTTCGAGATCCTGATCGGCTACGTCGGCGCCGCGGCCACCAAGTCGATCATTCTCGGCATCATCATCCTCGTCACGGCGGCCTTTTTCGTGCCCTTGCGCATCGCGCACCCGGGCTGGATGATCGCCTTTCTCATCCTCACCGCGGCGACCTTCAGCCTGCTCGGCTTCATCATCGGCATCTGGGCCGACGGCTTCGAGCAGCTCCAGTTCGTCCCGCTCCTCGTGATCACGCCGCTCACCTTCCTGGGCGGCACGTTCTACTCCATCGACGTCCTTCCGCCGGCCTGGCAGACGGTGACGCTGTTCAATCCGGTGGTCTATCTGATCAGCGGATTTCGCTGGAGCTTCTACGAGATCGCCGACGTGCACATCGGCATAAGCCTCGGAATGACGGCGATTTTCCTGGCGGCCTGCCTGGCAGCCGTGTGGTGGATATTCAAAACAGGCTACCGGCTCAAGACCTGATCGGTGGCGAGGCCACGCAAGCCGCATTAATATCCGCAGCGGTGCAACCCAACCAGGCACACACGGCAGGCGGCCATACGGCCGGCGCCGGACGCTACGCGCTGCGCGTCCTCGTGGTCGATGACGAGCTGGATGCGGCGCTCACGTTAATGGCGATCCTGCGGGAAGACGGCTACGAAACCCGCGGCGCCCATCGCGGGCTCGAGGCGCTGGAAGCCATGCGCGACTTCGCTCCCCATGCGGTGCTATTGGACATCGGGATGCCCGACCTGAACGGCTACGATGTGGCGCGCAAAATCCGCGAGCGCTATGCGAAGCATGGCCCCCTGCTCATCGCCGTCACCGCACGAAAACAGCACGAGGACAAGGTCCGGGCCCGGCAGGCCGGCTTCGACCACCACGTGGCGAAGCCCTACGATCCGGAAGCTCTGCTCGATCTGCTCAAGCCCCTAAGGACTTACGGCGGCCCGAAGAGCTAGTCCGAATGGCAAACATCCTGACCGCCGTGGCGCCCGATACGGCGGAGCGCGTGCGGCGCATCCTGCACGGCCACAACCTGCACTTTGTCCACCACATCGACGAGGCCCAAAACGCGCTGGACAACGAGGGCATACAGCTTGTCTTCGTCGGGGCGCGGTTCGACGAGTCGCGAATGTTCGATTTGCTCGATTTCATTCGCCTGGATGCCGAGCGCAAGAAGATTCCCATCGTCGCGGCGATCGTCGGGACCACGCGGATGGCCAAGGAAACCATTACCGGCCTGGCTCATACGACCAAGATATTCGGCGCGAGCGTGTTCCTGAATCTGAACGACTTTACGGACGACGAGACGGCCAATGGCCGGCTGCGGATCATCGTCGATGCGCTGATCGCGCCGCCGGATGTCATTCCCACTCTCAGAAAGACACTTTCCGATCCCGATGGACCCCGGGGGCGATGACGCGCGCTGGCCCCGCCGGTAGGTCACGCCCGGAGTAGTAGTAGCCGGACCGTCGGGTCCGTGAACTTCACGGGTTGCAATACAGCCTAACGGCCCTAGGCCCCGGTGGTGGCGCGCGCACACCTATCTGGCGTGAATCCTAAATTCCTGTAATTCTTCCCCCCGCCAGGTCCTTGGGGGGAGGCATGAAGCGCAAGCTGGTCGCGGCAATCCTGTATGCATTCGCCGGAGGCGCAACGAGCGCTACGCTGCTGGCGGCGCGGGATCTGGCCGATCTTTCGCTCGAGCAGCTCTCCAATATTTCCGTGAGCTCGGTCTCCGGGCGCGAAGAGCCGCTCTCGGGCGCGGCGGCGTCGGTGTTCGTGATCACCGCGGACGATATCCGCCGCTCGGGCGCCACGAGCATTCCCCAGGCGCTGCGCCTCGCGCCGAACCTGCAGATCGCGCAAATCGATACGAACCAGTGGGCCATCGGCGCCCGCGGCTTCAACAACTCGCTCACCAACAAGCTCCTCGTCCTGATCGACGGGCGCACGGTCTATACGCCGCTTTTTTCCGGCACGTTCTGGGAAGCGCAGGACGTGATGCTCGAGGACGTCGAGCGCATCGAGGTGATCAGCGGTCCCGGCGCCACGCTGTGGGGCGCCAACGCCGTGAACGGCGTGATCAACATCCTGACTCGCTCCGCGGCTGGCACCCAGGGAGCTCTCGCGAGCGCGGCGGTCGGCACCCACGAGCGGCACGTCTCCGCGCGCCACGGCGCGATGCTCGGCGATGCCGCCTTTCGCGTCTACGGGAAGAACACGCGCCGCGACGCGAGCTCGCTCGCCAATGGCACCTCGAATCGCGATGACAACGACCACACGCAGGTCGGCTTCCGCTCGGATTGGGAGCGCGCCACCGACCGCTTTACGCTGCAGAGCGACGCTTATACCGCGGAGTCGGGCGCGGTTCCGGCGCCGCGGGAGTACAGCGGCTTCAACCTGCTCGGGCGCTGGACGCGCGACCTTGCCGATGGCGCAAGGCTGCGCACGCAAATCTACTTCGATACGACGAATCGCCATCATCCCGGCACGTTCCGCGAGAGCCTGGACACCTACGACCTCGAGGTGCAGCACTCGCTGAGGGCGCACGGAAGCCATCGCGTCCTCTGGGGCGCAGGGCTGCGCCACCACCGCGATCACGTGGAAAACAGTCCCACGATCGCTTTCATGCCGGCTGACCGCCGGCTCTCGCGCAACAACGTGTTCGTGCAGGACGAGATCGCCCTGCGGCGCAACCTCACGCTCACGCTCGGCGCGAAGATCGAGACCAACAGCTATACGCGGCCCGAGTTTCTCCCGAGCGCACGGCTTGCGTGGCAGCCGAGCGCCGCGCACCTCGTGTGGACGGCGCTCTCGCGCTCGGTGCGCGCGCCGTCGCGCGTGGATCGCGAGCTGTTCAGTCCGGCCAATCCGCCGTTTGTGCTGGCCGGTGGTCCCGATTTCCGCTCGGAGGTCGCCAATGTGTTCGAGCTCGGCTACCGCGCGCAGGTCTCCTCGCAGTTGTCGTACTCGGCGACCGCGTTCCACCACGACTACGAGCACCTGCGCACGCTTACGCCGACGCCGGGCGGGCTGATGGTGACGAACGATCGCGACGGCAAGGTGTATGGCGTGGAGACCTGGGGCACCTGGCGCGCCGCGGAATGGTGGCGCCTCTCGGGGGGGCTCACGCGCCTTCACACCGATACCAGCCTGCGTCCGGGAGCGGTGGACGCGGGGGTCGCGTCCTCGGAGCGTAGCGATCCCAATGGCTGGTGGAAGCTGCGCGCCGCCTTCGACCTGGGGTCCACGAGCGAGCTGGACATCATGGCTCGCCACTACGGGGCGCTCGATACACGCGAGGTCCCGGCGTACACCGCGATCGACGCGCGCTACGCTTTTCGGCCCGCACGGCGCGTCGAGCTTTCGCTCGTATTGCGCAACCTCTTCGATCGCGGCCACGCCGAATGGGCCCCCGGCGCCGACTGGGGCCGCGCGGCGATCGCGAAGGTGCGGCTGGATCTCTAAGTGCTCACGCGTCTCGCCCTTTGCTTTGGGTTCCTTCTGCTGCCGCTGCAGGCGCTGGCGCAGGCGCAGGAACACGAGCTGAAGGCGGCGTACCTGTACCGCTTCCTGACGTTCATCGAATGGCCGGCGCAGCCGCGCGCCGAAGGAGCGATCACGATCGGCGTGATGGGCGCCGACGACGTCCTTGCAGAGCTGCAGGAGATCCTGCCCGGGCGCGCGATCCAGGGACGCCCGATCGCCGCGCGGCGCGTGCGCGAAGGCGACTCGCTCGCCGGCCTGCAGATGGTCTTCATCGGCCGCGCGGCGCCTGCGGCAACGGGCAAGCTGCCTGGCGTGCCCGGGCTGGTGGTGGTGAGCGATGCGGACGGGGCCCTCGACCGCGGCGCTACCGTCGCGTTCGTGCGCACGGAAGGCCGCGTGCGCTTCCAGGTCTCGCTCGAGGCTGCGGAACGCCAGGGCGTGCGAATCAGCTCGCGCATGCTCAGCGTTGCCGAGCAGGTACGCGGCCGGCGCTTATAGCCGTGGGCTTCATCCGCAGCTCCATCCGGCGCAAGACCATGGCAATCGCGCTCGGCACCACGCTGGTCGCGCTGCTCGTCAACGGCATCGCGTTGATCGCCTATGAGGTGACGGCGTTTCGCGAAGCGCACATGGCCGACTTGCGCACCCAGGCGGCGATCATCGGCCGGGCAACGGCGGCCGCCATCGCTTTCAGCGACCGCACCACGGCCATGAAGGACCTCCTGATGTTGAGCGCACGCGAAGACATCATCGCCGCGGCGGTCTACGACTCGAAAGGGAACCTGTTCGCCGAGTACGTGCGGGGCGGCGGGGAAAAGCTGCCGCCGCGCGCCGGCCCCCCAGGACACCACTTCCAGGGAGACCAGGTCTCGCTCATGTATCCCGTGGTCGAGGAAGGCGAGACCACGGCGAGCGTGTATTTGCGCGGTCGCACGGGATTGCAGGAGCGCCTGCATGGGTATCTCCTGATCCTCGGCGGCGTGTTTGCCCTTGCCCTCGGCGTGGCGTGGGCATTCTCGGCGTGGCTGCAGAGCACGATCACCGGGCCGATCCAGCACGTGGCCGCCGCCGCGCGCGAGGTGGTCGAGCGCCGGGACTATTCGGTGCGCGCCCGCAAGACGAGCGACGACGAGATCGGCGTGCTCGCCGACGGCCTGAACCGGATGCTCGCCGATCTCGAGCGCGAGATCCGGGAGCGCACCGAGGCGGAAGATGCGCTCAAGGTCGCGGACCGGCGCAAGGACGAGTTCCTCGCCACGCTCGCGCACGAGCTGCGCAATCCGCTGGCGCCGATTCGCAACTCGCTCTACCTCATGAAGCTGACCGAAGCCGACCCGCAGGCGTCGGCCAAGGCCCGGGCGGTGATCGAGCGGCAGGTGAACCAGATGGTGCGGCTCGTCGACGACCTCTTGGACGTGTCGCGCATCACCACGGGAAAGCTCGCGTTGCGCCGCGAGCGCGCGGACCTGCTCGACATCGTGCGCAGTGCCCTCGAGGCGGTCGCGCCGCAGGCGGCAGCGCGGCAACTGGAAGTACGCAGCTACCTTCCTTCGCCCGGTACGCCGGTGAACGTCGACGCCACGCGCCTCTCGCAGGTCTTCACCAACCTCCTGAGCAACGCGGTGAAGTTCAGCAACGTCGCCGGGCGGATCGATTTTCGGGTGGCGCTCGAAGGAGACAATCTTGTCGCGAGCGTGGCCGATACGGGCATCGGCGTGGCGCCGGAGACGCTCGCGCGGCTGTTCGAGATATTCACGCAGGCCGATCACTCCCTGGAGCGCACCGTCGGCGGCCTCGGCGTCGGCCTGTGGCTTTCGCGCCGGCTGGTCGAGCTCCACGGCGGGACCCTGGAAGGCGCGAGCGAAGGCCTCGGCAAGGGGGCCGCGTTTACCGTGCGCATACCCGGCGTGGCGCTCGCGCGCGAGGCGCGCCCGGCCGCCGGTGCGACCCCGGGAGCGCGACCGGCCAACGCGAGCCGCAAGATCCTGATCATCGACGACAACGCCGACTTCGCGAACACCTTCGCCCAGTTGCTGCGCAGCATGGGCGAGGACGCCCAGGTCGAGTACGACGGAGGATCGGGACTCTCCGCCGCCCGGCTGATGCGACCCGAAATCGTGTTCCTCGATATCGGCATGCCGGGCATGAACGGGTACGACGTGGCCCGGCAACTGCGCGCTGCGCCGGAGACGGCCAATTGCCGGCTGGTCGCGGTCACGGGCTGGGGACAGCCGCGAGATCGCGCGCTCGCCAGCGAAGCCGGCTTCGACGAGCACATGGTGAAGCCGCTCGACCTGGACAGGGTGCGCGCCATCCTCGCGCGCGTGCAGGCTGCCTGAAACTCCCGCGGGTGCGGTAGACGCGGCACGGGCATTGCCACACGCTTGGCCCACTTCACCAGGAGACTTCCATGGCCAAGCGAAAAGCAGTCAAGCGCCCCGACGCTATCCAGCTACTCAAGCAGGACCACGCCAAGGTAAAGAAAGCCTTCAAGCAATTCGAGAAGCTGAAGGATCAGGAGGGTGCCCAGGCGCAGGAGATCATCGCCATGGTGCTCGAGGACCTGAAGCTGCATACCCAGCTCGAGGAAGAGATCTTCTATCCGGCGCTGCGCGAAGTGCTCGAGGATGATCTTCTCGACGAGGCGCAGGTCGAGCACAACTCCGCGAAAGTTCTAATGCAGGACCTCGAGCGCATGAAGCCCGGGCAACCGCTCTATGCGGCGACGTTTACGGTGCTCGGCGAATACGTCGAGCACCACGTCAAGGAAGAAGAAGGCGAGATGTTTCCCAAAGCGAGCAAGAAGGTCGATGTGCGCGCGCTCGGCGAGCAGATCCTCGCGCGGAAGGAACAGGCCGGTAAGGCCTGATTCAGCGGTCCTGGGAGCTTTGCGCCTGGCCGAGCGCCTGCGTCAGCAGGCGCCTGACCTTGGCGTAAGTGGAATTCGGATAGTGCAGGAGCGCCTTCTCCTGCAGCCAGGCATTGGCACTTTCGTGCGACTCGAAGGTGTTGCTGGCGAGCACCCCTTGCGAGTCGTCGCCGATCCAGACACGCAGGCGGCCGCTCTCCTCGCGGAAGGCCGCGGCGAGTATGCCGGCGGCATTCAGCATCTTCAAGGTCGTGAACAGGCGGGACGAAGACATCAGACGAGGTAAGGCGCGATCACGCTGAGCATGCCGACGACGACGAGGTAGGAGGAATCCCTTGGAGCAGGGATCTCGTCGAGGATGAGGTCGACGACGCGCAGGAAAACTTCGCGCACCGGGCGGCGCACGCCCGAGATCCACGCCTCGACGTCCTCGACCTTCACGCCCAGGCGCTCCGCGAGCGCATCCCGGGTGCCCATCAGCTCGACTGCTTTGCGTATCGCTCGAATTTCAATAGTCATGGCCGCATCCGCACTCGAGCGAGTGCAAGATACGAACCATTCCGCAAGATGCCGCGGGTGCTACGCGGTGGGGCGGCGGCCGGCCTCGATGTCGAGCAGGATCATCTCCAGCGCTGTCAGGAAAATCCGCTCGGGCGGCAGCTCGAGCCCTTCGAGCCAAAGCCGCAGCGAGGACTCGGCGACCTGCAGGTGCGCGGCCAGCTTATCTACGCTGCCGAGGATCTGGCAGGCGCGATGAAGGGTGCGTGAAAAAGTCGTCTGCCGGGCGGGCGGTGCCGGAGGGCATTCGGGCTTGACGGCTGTGGTCGCTCTCATAGGGAAATCATCCCGGCGAGCCGCCGGCAAACCAAGTCGCCGACACGCGTAGCGTTTTGTCGCGCAGTGTAGAAATTTTAAGTAGTTGCATTTCTGCAAGCACTGAATCAGGCACCTAGCCGATTCGGCACGTCGCTTGCAACTCGGGTCTCCCTTCGCCCAGGGCGGCTCGCATAGCGAAAACGTATCGACGCTGAACCTAGGCGGCGTCGAACTTCTTGAGTATCGCCTTGAGAGATTGCAGGTCGAACGGTTTCACGAGATGCGCGTCGAAGCCGGCCTTGCTGGTCAGCTCACGCTGTTCAGTCGCCCCATATGCGGTGAGCGCCACGAGGCACGCGTCCTTGAGCGCGTTGTCCGCCCTGAAGAGTCCCGCGAGCTGGTAGCCGTCGATGTGCGGCATGTTGAGGTCGACGATCGCGACTTCGGGTCTGAACCGCTGCGCGAGCTCGAGCGCCTCGCGGGAATCGCTTGTAAAAGCGGCCTGATGGCCGGCTATGACCAGAAGCGCCGCCAACGTTTCGGCGGAGCCTGGATGGTCATCCACGACCAAGATGCGTTTCGCTGGCGGGGCCATGCAAGAAGAAGGAAGCCTCCAAGCGGCAGCAGGTAGCGTGCCGAATAGGTGTCGGGTGCTCTGGTAATTCCCCGTGGGGCCCCACCGGACATAGGACCAAAAGGCGGGTACTACGCAGACCTGCTGGTCGGTATCGTCCGGCCGCAGGGAGAAAAATGCAGAACCCACTGGCCGCAACGCAGGCGGAGATTCTGGTCGTCGACGACGATCGGGATACGGCAATGATGTTCGCGCAACTGCTCGAGCAGCTCGGCCACACCGTCCGCTATGTCACCGACCCGCATGCGGTCGTGGAGCTGGCCAGGCGCACCCGGCCGTGGCTGATCTTCCTCGACATCGGCATGCCAGCGATCACCGGATGGCAGCTCGCCCCCTTGCTGAAAAGCGAACTCGGCCGCGAGGGCGTGCGCCTTGTCGCCGTCAGCGGCTACGGCGCCCCGGAGCATCACCGGCGCAGCCGCGAAGCGGGCTTCGACGCTCACGTGCAAAAGCCCGTTGACTTCCTCCTGCTGCAAAGCATCCTGAAGCAGCTCCGGTAGCGCCCCGGCACGGCCGAGGCATTCGCCGCGCCGATGCGAAGTTATGATAGCCGCGACTTTAAGAAAGACTTTGCAACCTAACCTTGAGTCGAGGTGGGGCATGCGACACGTTGCGTGGCTGTTAGGAATGGCGCTGGTCCTGGCACCGAGCGCCCACGGGCAGAGCTATCCCAACAAACCGGTGCGCATCATCGTCCCGTTTGGGAGCGGCAGCGGCGCCGACACCAACACCCGGTTCTTCGGAAACATGGTCTCCAAGGCCTTGGGACAGCCGCTGGTTGTGGAGAATCGTCCGGGAGCGAGTGGCATCCTCGCGGTTATGGCAGTCAAGGGATCGCCTGCAGACGGATACACGTTGCTCACGGGTACCAACTCGCCGATGACCGTCAATCCGGTGGTCATGAAGGACCTTCCTTACGATCCCATCAAAGAGTTCCGGCCAGTCATTCTTTTCGGCTTGATCCCGGCCGCATTCATCGTGCACGGCAGTTCGCCGCACAGAACGGTTGCCGACCTCGTCGCTGCGACAAAGGCATCGAAGAGCGCATTGCAGATTGGTACCTATTCCGCGGGCTACGAATTGGCGAGCGCGTGGTTCGGCATGGTGACAGGGGTTCCGATTACGACCGTGCCCTATAAGGGTGCTGCTGCCGTCATGACCGATGTCCTGGGGAACCAGCTTCCAGCGGGCGCAATAGCCGCCGACGGTGTTGTGACGTACGCCAAGGACGGTCGGTTACGGGTGTTGGCGACCACCGCGGACGTTCGCCAGTCGGCGCTCCCCAATGTGCCGACCATGAAGGAGAGCGGCTTTCCGGACCTGGTGATGTACACATGGTCGGGCATCTTCGTGCGCGCCGAGACGCCAGACCCGATCGTCACGAAACTCTATGAGTCCTTCGGGAACGCGATGGCTAGTCCTGAGGGACGGGCTTTCCTGGCGTCCGCGCCGATAGTGGAAGTAAACAACACGCCAAAGGAGCTGCAGGCGTTTGTGGTCGCCGAGCACGAACGCTTTCGGCAGATCGCCCGCGCTGCCGGCATCAAGCCGCAGTAATCTAAGCTAATGAGCCATATGACCCGACTGCATGCACTGCTGCTTGCCACCATCCTTACCGCCGGATGCCAATCCCCGATCACGAATCCGAGCATCAGCCGCGAGCGCATCGCCGAAATCGTGGCGAGTCCGGATCGCAGTGCGGCAGATCGCACGAACGATGTGCGGCGCAAGCCCGAGCTGGTGCTCGCGTTCATCGGCGTGCGCCCGGGCATGACAGTGCTCGATGTGAGCGCGGGCGGCGGGTATACGACTGAGCTGATGGCGCGGGCGGTGGGACCGACGGGC
>DATLDY010000347.1:0-4150 GCA_035525655.1 Burkholderiales bacterium | reverse complement strand
GTCTCGAAGGTGTCGAATTCTGCCCAACCCGCATGCGGCGTGCACAGCACGTTCGGCATGTGGAGCAAGGGATGCGCGGCCGGCACCGGCTCCTCCTCGAACACGTCGAGCGCGGCGTATCCCGGCCGGCCGCGCTTCAGGGCCTGGAGGAGCGCGCCGGGCTCGATCAGCTCGGCGCGGGCCGTGTTGACCAGGAGCGCGGTGGGCTTCATGCGCGCCAGGTCGGTCGCGGTGACGATGCCGCGCGTCTCGTCGTTCAGCCTGAGATGCAGCGACAGCACATCCGACTGCTCGAAGAGCTGCTCCTTGCTCGCCGCCTGGTCGTATCCCGCCTTCGCGGCGACGCCCATGGTCTTGTCGCGGCCCCAGACGAGCACCCGCATGCCGAGCGCCGGCCCGATCGGCGCAACCAGCTCGCCGATGGTGCCCAGCCCGTAGATGCCGAGCGTGCTGCCGCGCAGGCGGTGCGACATGGTGGAAGGCAGCTCGCCGCGCTGCATGCGCCCAGCCTCGATCGCCACGTTGCGGCGCGAGGCGAGGATCAGCGCGATGGTGAGCTCCGCGGGCGCGATCGGCGACGCGGAGGTCCCGGTGGCGACCTCGATGCCGAGCGCCTTGCAGGCGTCGAAATCGATCACCTTGGAATAACGGCCCACGAGCGAGATCAGCTTGAGCTGCGGCGCGAGGCGCTCGAGGAGCTCGCGCGGAAACGCGACGCGCTCGCGGATCGCCACGACCACTTCCGCGCCGCGCAGGCGTTCCGCCAGTTCATCCAGGTTGCGCGCCGGCTCCGTGAAACGGATAACGTCATGGCCACGCAGGCGCTCGTAGCACTTCAACCGGTGCACGACGTCCTGGTAATCGTCGGGGATGACTATGCGCATCGTTGGGCTTTTAATCCTTCTCCTCGCCTCGGCGCAAGCCGCCGCGCAAACCTATCCCGATAAGCCCGTGCGCCTCGTCGTGCCGCTCTCCGCCGGCAGCGCCGTCGACACGCTGGCACGCATCCCGGCGCAGAAGCTCTCCGAGCTCTGGGGCCACCAGGTGGTGGTGGAGAACCGCATCGGGGCCAACGGCATCATTGGCACCGAGTCGGCGGCAAAAGCGCCCGCCGACGGCTACACCCTCCTCCTCACCAACGATGCCGCGCTCGCTACCAGTCCCGCGCTGTACCCCAAGCTGCCGTACGACCCGGCGCGCGATTTCGCGCCGATTACGCTGGCGGCCTCCATTCCGGTCGTGCTGGTGGCGCATAGCTCGCAACCGTTCGCGACGGTGAAGGAGCTCATCGATTATGCAAAGGCGAACCCCGGCAAGCTGCACTACGCATCCGGCGGCAACGGCAGCGCGCAGCACGTGCCGATGGAAATGTTCAAGCAGGCCGCCGGCATCGACCTCGTCCACGTGCCGTACAAGGGGCTCGGGCCGGCGTTCAACGATGTCGTGTCGGGCCAGGTGCCGCTGATGTTCGCCGGCCTGTCGAACACGCCGCAGCACATCAAGGCCGGCCGCATCCGCGCCCTCGCCATCGGCTCGGCGAAGCGCTCCTCGGCGATGCCGGACCTGCCGACGATGCAGGAAGCCGGCGTCCCCGGATTCGACTATTCGGCCTGGGCCGGAGTGCTCGCACCCGCAGGCACGCCGCCGGCGATCGTGCAGAAGGTGAATGCGGATCTCGCGAAGGTGCTCGCCCTGCCCGATGTCCGCGAGAAGCTGGTCGCGCTCGGCTTCGAGATTTCGCCGACCACGCCGGCCGAGTTCGGCGAGATGATCAAGCGCGAGATGGCGAAGGTGGCCAAGGTGGTGAAGGACGCCAACATCCGTGTGGATTAGCGTTGTTTTGCTCGCCGGCATCCTGGCCGGCTGCGCCGCGGTGCCGGCGGTGCCGATGTCGGCCGCCGCCGAAGCGCGCGAGATCATGGCGCCAAGCGGACGGCTGCGTGTCGGCCTTTATCTCGGCGGGCCGACCTCGGCGATCAGGAATGCGGACGGGACGCTGAAAGGGGTCGGCCATGACATCGGCCGCGAGCTGGCGCAGCGGCTGGGCGTGCCGTTCGAGCCGGTGCTCTTCGAGCGCAACGCGGAGGTCATCGAGGCCGTGAAGGCCGGGCGCGTGGATGCGGTGTTCACCAACGCGACGGCCGAGCGCATGAAGGTCATCGACTTCTCGCCCACCTGCCTGCGGATCGAGCTCGGCTACCTCGCGCCGCCGGGCTCGCAGGTGCGCTCGGCGGCCGAAGTCGATCGCGCGGGCGTGCGCGTGGCGGTGATCCAGGGCGGAACATCCGACACGGTGCTTACGCGCGAGCTCAAGCAAGCGCAGATCGTGCACGCGCGCAGCGTGGCCGACGGCGTCGTGCTGCTGCGCGCCGGCAAGGCGGATGTGCTCGCCTCGCAGAAGGCCAACCTCTTCGAGATGACCGACCAGCTTCCCGGCTCGCGCGTGCTGGAGGGCAACTGGGGCTTCGAGCAGCAGGCCATCGGCATCCCGCAAGGCCGCAGCCGCGCGCTTCCTTTCCTGCGCGAGTTCGCCGAGGAAGCCGTAGCCAGTGGCCGGGTGCGCCAGGCGGCCGAGCGCGCCGGCCTTCGCGGCGCGATTTAATCGGGGTCAGAGCCCGATTAAAAATCGGGCTCTGACCCCGATTAAAGCTTCAGCAGGCGCTCGGCGTTGCCGTGCGCGATTTTCGCCTTGTCGGCGTCGCTGATCGACAGCTTGCGGAAGAACTCCATGCCGGTCTGGTTCGACTCGTAAGGCCAGTCGATCGCGAAGAGGATGTTGTCGGCGCCGAGCGCGAGCAGCGTGCAGACGAACGCCGGCTCGAACCAGTTGCCGCTGTTGGTCACCACCATGTTGTCGCGCAGGTACTCGATCGGCTCCTTCTTCAGCCCGCGGCGCCTGGCGGCCGCCTTGCTGTGATCGTTCAATCGATGCATGGCGAACGGCAATCCCTCGCCGAGGTGGCCGAGGATGATCTTCAGCTTCGGATAGGCATCGAAGAGGCCGGAGAACACGAGCCGCAGGAAATGGCAGCTCGTGTCGACCGCGAAGCCCCAAGGCGCGCGCGCCAGCTCCTCGTAGCCCTCGAAGTACGCCTTCACCGCGCCGGGGTGCGGCAGCGCCGGATGCAGGTAGACGGGCACGCCGAGCCGCTCCGCCCGCTCCCAAATCGGCCAGTACTTCTTTGCATCGAGGAACTCGCCCTGCTGGTGGCTGTGGATCATCGCGCCCTTGAAGCCGAGCTGCGTCACGCAACGATCGAGCTCGTCGGCAGCGGCCTTGGGGTCCGCCGTGGGCAGCGCGGCAAATCCCGCAAATCGCTTCGGATGGGCTTTGATGGCCGCATGCAGCCGGTCGTTCGCGTCTCTAGCCATCGGGATCGCCACATCGGCGCCGAAGCCCTGCGGGCCGGGCGAGCCGAAAGACAGGACCTGCATGTCGACGCCGTGCGCGTCCATGTGCGCGATGCGCTTCGCGCCGATGTCCAGGTTCTGTTCCATGATGTCGTGGCCCATCGCCTGGCCGCGCGCGGTCAGATAGAAGTTGCGATACTCGTTTGCCCCGACCTTGTCGCGGTACATCGGGGTGATGAAGTGCTCTTCGATCGCAATGATTCGCATCGGCGTTACCGCGCGAGCTGGCCGATGACCGAGGCGCCGAAGAACACGAGCAGCGCGGCGATGAACAGCCACACGCCGGCGCTCAGCCAGCGCGCGCTGCCGACGGTTTTCTGCCCGAGGGCCTCGGCCTTCGCAACCTGTTCGGTCTGGCGAAGCAGGCCCAGGTCGTTCTGCGCCTTCAGCTCGGCCATCAGCCGGTTCTGCTCCTTCAGCAGATCCCGGATTTCGGCGAGGATCGGATCGCTCACGCCTTCCTCCAGAAGATGGCGCTCCAGTCGATGGTCATGATCTCCTCATCGATGCCGTGGCGCTCGCGGTAGTCGAGCACCGCCTGTCGACAGGCGGGGATGTCGTGATAGTCGTCGATGATGCAGTAGCCGCCCGGCTGCAGCTTCGGGTACAGGTGCGTGAGCGCATCCATGGTCGACTCGTAGAGATCCCCGTCGATGCGCAGCACGGCCAGGCGCTGCACCGGCGCGCCGGGCAGGGTGTCGCGGAACCAGCCCTTCAGGAAGCGCACCTGCTCGTCGAG
>DATLDY010000061.1:0-5214 GCA_035525655.1 Burkholderiales bacterium | reverse complement strand
CGGCCTTCGCGATACCACTCGGTGCGGGCGATCTCGATGCCGTTCAGGCGGCCCGCGCTCATGATCTTGATGCCCTGCGCACCCAGGCGCATGGCGTTCTGCATGGCGCGCTTCATGGCGCGGCGGAACATGATCCGCTTCTCGAGCTGCTGCGCGATGGAGTCGGCGATCAACTGGGCGTCGATCTCGGGCTTGCGGATCTCCTCGATGTTCACGTGCACCTGCTGCACGCCCATGATGCGGCGCAGCTCGGCCTTGAGGGCCTCGATCTCCTCGCCCTTCTTGCCGATGACCACGCCGGGGCGCGCCGAGAAAATGGTGATGCGCGCATCCTTCGCGGGACGCTCGATCAGCACGCGCCCGACGGAGGCGTGGGCGAGCTTGCGCTTCAGGAAGTCGCGCACCTTGATGTCCTCCGCGAGCATCGGCGCGAAGTTCTTGCTGTTGGCGTACCAGCGCGAGCTCCAGTTCTTGTTCACCGCCAGGCGGAAGCCTATCGGGTTGATTTTCTGGCCCATCAGTCACCCACCGTGATGTAGATATGGCACGAGTGCTTGAGCACGCGGTTGCCGCGTCCCTTGGCACGCGCCTGGAAGCGCTTCTGGAACATGCCGCGCTCGACGTGGATCGTCTTCACCTTCAGGACATCGATGTCGGCGCCGTCGTTGTGCTCGGCGTTGGCGATCGCCGACTCGAGGAGCTTTCGCACGATGCCGGCACCCTTCTTCGGCGTGAAGGCAAGGATGTTCATTGCCTGGTCCACCGGCTTGCCGCGGATCATATCGGCCACCAGGCGCCCTTTCTGGGCAGACATCCGCGCGCCGCGCAGGCTGGCTTTGGTCTCCATCATTTCTTCCCTGCCGGAGCAGCCGCCGGCGCAGCCGCAGCGGGTGCGGGCACGCCGCCCCCGGGAGGCCCGCCGCGACCGCCGCCGACGGCGTCGTCGGTGCGCTTGCCGACCGCCGAGTGGCTTTTGAAGATGCGGGTCAGCGCGAATTCGCCGAGCTTGTGGCCGACCATGTTCTCCGTGATGTACACCGGCACGTGCTGCTTGCCGTTGTGCACGGCGATGGTGAGGCCGATGAAATCGGGAACGATGGTCGAGCGACGCGACCAGGTCTTGATCGGACGCTTGTCGCTCGCGCCACGCGCCTTGTCGACCTTCGCCAGCAGGTGATGGTCGACGAACGGGCCTTTCTTGACTGAACGTGCCATGAGCTATCCCTTATTTCACGCGCCGGTCGCGCACGATCATCACTTGGGTGCGCTTGTTGGCGCGAGTCTTGAATCCCTTGGCCTGCACTCCCCAAGGCGACACCGGGGGTTGAGCGGCGGCCGTCCTGCCTTCGCCGCCACCGTGCGGATGGTCGATCGGGTTCATCGCGACGCCGCGAACCGTCGGGCGTATGCCGCGCCAGCGCTTGCGTCCCGCCTTGCCGATCGACTCCAGGTTGTGCTCGGGATTGCCGACTTCGCCGATGGTCGCGCGGCAATCGATATGCACCTTGCGGATCTCGCCGGAGCGCAACCGCAGCTGCGCGTACGAGCCTTCGCGCGCGAGCACCTGCACGCCCGAGCCGGCGGAGCGCGCAAGCTGGGCGCCCTTGCCCGGCATCATCTCGACGCAATGCACGATCGTGCCGACGGGGATATTGCGCAGCGGCAGCGTATTTCCGGCCTTGATCGGCGCCTCGGACCCGGACATGAGCTGCGTGCCGACGCTCACGCCCTTGGGCGCAATCACATATCGCCGCTCGCCGTCGACATAAAGCAGGAGCGCGAGGTGCGCGCTGCGGTTCGGGTCGTATTCGAGCCGCTCGACCTTCGCCGCAATGCCGTCCTTGTTGCGGCGGAAATCGACGATGCGCAAGTGGTGCTTGTGGCCGCCGCCCTGGTGGCGCACGGTGACGCGGCCGTGGTTGTTGCGGCCGCTGCCGCGGATCATGGACTCGGTGAGCGGCCAGTGCGGCTCGCCCTTGTGCAGCTCCGGCGTCACCACCTTGACGAGTGCGCGACGGCCGGGCGACGTGGGTTTTACCTTGACTAGTGGCATGGCGGTCGTCTATCCCTATTCCGTCGCTGCAAAGTTGATTTCCTGGCCCTCGGCGAGACGCACGTAGGCCTTCTTCCAGTTGCGCCGCCGGCCCGAAAGCCGGCCGAAGCGCCGCTGCTTGCCGTGCACGTTGAGCACGGTCACGCCTTCGACCTTGGTCTTGAACATGAGCTCGATGGCCGCCTTGATCTGCGGCTTCGTGGCGTCGTCGGCGACGCGAAACACGTATTGCCGGTTCTTGTCGGCGACGAAGGTGCTCTTCTCCGACACGACCGGGGCGAGCACGATGTTCATCAGCTGGTCGGCGTTGTATTTCTTGGTGGCGGTCATTTGAGCATCTCTTCCAGCTTCGCCACGGCGGCCTTGGTGAGCAGCACGTTCTTGCAGTGCACCAGCGACACCGGGTTGGCGTGGCGCACGTTGATCACCTGTACGTGGGCCAGGTTGCGCGAGGAAAGCGCGAGCTTCTCGTCGATCTCGTCGGTGATGACGAGCACCTCGTCGAAGCCCATGTCCTTCACCTTCTTCGCGAGCAGCTTCGTTTTGGGCGCGTCGACCACGAACTCGTCCACCACGCGCAGGCGATCTTCGCGCGCGAGCTGCGAGAGGATGGCGCACAGGCCCGCGCGGTACATCTTGCGGTTCACCTTCTGCGAGAAGTTCTCGTCGGGCGAGTTGGGGAAGATCTTGCCGCCGCCGCGCCAGAGCGGGCTCGAGGTCATGCCGGCGCGAGCGCGGCCGGTGCCCTTCTGGCGCCACGGCTTTTTCGTCGAGTGCCGCACCGCGCCGCGGTCCTTCTGCGCGCGCGTGCCCAGGCGGGCGTTGGCCTGGTATGCGACCACCAGCTGGTGCACGAGCGCCTGGTTGAATTCGCGCCCGAAGATCTCGTCGGTCGCCTTCAGGGTGCCGCCGCTGCTACCGGTGGTGCCGACCATCTTGAGTTCCATGGCGGCTCCTTATTTCTTCGCCGGCTGGGCAGCCGGCTTGGCGGCGGCTGCCGGCTTGGCGGGCGCGGCGGATTTGGCCGGAGCCGGCTTCGCCTGCTGCACGACCGGCTTCGCGATCTTCACCGCCGGGCGCACGATGACATCGCGCCCCTTGGAGCCGGGAACCGAGCCCTTGATGAGCAGCAGCTGCCGCTCGGCGTCGATGCGCACCACGACGAGGTTGGAGATCGTGCGCTGCTTGTTGCCGAGGTGACCCGGCATGCGCTTGCCCTTGAACACATGGCCCGGGCTCTGGTTCTGGCCGGTCGAGCCGGGAACCCGGTGCGAGATGGAGTTGCCGTGGGACGCGTTCTGTCCGCCGAAGTGATAGCGCTTGATGACGCCGGCGAAACCCTTGCCGATGGTTACGCCCTGGACGTCGACCCTTTGGCCGACCTTGAAGATGCTTTCGAGGCCAAGCTTCTCGCCGACCTTGAGGCTGGCGAGCTGATCGGCCTTGGCGCGGAATTCGCGCAGCGTATGGCCGGCTTCGACCCCCGCCTTGGCGAGATGGCCCGCGACGGGCTTTACGACACGCGTCGCGCGGCGCTTGCCGAATGCGACCTGCACCGCGGCATAGCCGTCCTTCTCCGCGGTCTTGATCTGGGTCACCCGGTTGTCCGACACATCGAGCACCGTGACGGGGATGGTGCTGCCCTCGTCGGTGAAGATGCGCGTCATGCCGACCTTGCGGCCGACCAGTCCGATGCTCATACCTTCCTCGTTCTCTTGGTCCCCGCCTGGGCGGGGATGCCGGCTGCAATTGGCCGGCCCTTCACTTAGTGATGCGGTATTACTGAACCTTGATTTCCACGTCCACGCCCGCCGGCAGATCGAGCTTCATGAGCGCGTCCACCGTCTTGTCGGTCGGGTCGATGATGTCCATCAGCCGCAGATGCGTGCGGATCTCGAGCTGCTCGCGCGACGCCTTGTCGATATGGGGGGAGCGCAGCAGGTCGAAGCGCTGCTTGCGCGTCGGCAGCGGGACGGGCCCGCGGACGACGGCGCCGGTGCGCTTGGCCGTATCCACGATCTCGAGCGCCGACTGGTCGATCAGGCGGTAGTCGAACGCCTTGAGACGGATGCGGATTCGTTGGCTTTGCATTTTCCTTACTCGATGATCTTCGCGACGACGCCGGCGCCGACGGTCTTGCCGCCCTCGCGGATCGCGAAGCGCAGCCCCTGCTCCATCGCGATCGGCGTGATCAGCGTCACCACCATCTTCACGTTGTCCCCGGGCATCACCATCTCCGTGCCCTTGGGCAGCTCCACCGACCCCGTCACGTCCGTCGTCCGGAAGTAAAACTGCGGCCGGTAGTTGTTGAAGAACGGCGTGTGCCTGCCGCCCTCTTCCTTGCTAAGCACGTACACCTCGCACTCGAACTTCGCATGCGGGGTGATCGACCCGGGCTTCGCCAGCACCTGCCCCCGCTCGATCTCTTCTCGCTTCGTGCCCCGCAGCAGGATCCCGACGTTGTCCCCGGCCTGGCCCTCGTCCAGGAGCTTCCTGAACATCTCCACGCCCGTGCACACCGTCTTCACCGTGGGCTTGATCCCCACGATCTCGATCTCATCGCCCACCTTCACGACCCCGCGCTCGATGCGCCCGGTCACCACCGTCCCCCGCCCCGAGATGGAGAACACGTCCTCCACCGGCATCAGGAACGGCTTGTCGATCTCGCGCTTGGGCGTCGGGATGTAGCTGTCCAGCGCCTCGGCAAGCTTCATGATCGACTTCTCGCCCAGATCGCCCTGGTCGCCCTCCAGCGCCTTTAGCGCCGAGCCGATCACGATCGGCGTCTTGTCCCCGGGGAAGTCGTACTTCGACAGAAGCTCGCGAACCTCCACCTCCACCAGCTCCAGGAGCTCCTTGTCATCGACCATGTCGGCCTTGTTCAGGAACACCACGATGTAGGGCACGCCCACCTGGCGCGCCAGAAGAATGTGCTCGCGCGTCTGCGGCATCGGCCCATCGGCCGCGCTCACCACCAGGATCGCCCCGTCCATCTGCGCCGCCCCGGTGATCATGTTCTTGATGTAGTCCGCATGCCCCGGGCAGTCCACGTGCGCGTAGTGCCTCTTCTCCGTCTGGTACTCCACGTGCGCCGTGTTGATCGTGATGCCGCGCGCCTTCTCCTCCGGCGCCGCATCGATCTGGTCGTAGTTCTTCGCCTC
>DATLDY010000345.1:0-8763 GCA_035525655.1 Burkholderiales bacterium | reverse complement strand
GCCGCGTGTCGGCGAGCGGCACCGCCCACGGCTCCCCGAGATGATCGAGGCTGGAGGTGCGCGCGTCTTCGCGCAGGATGACGCCGGCCCAGTCGATCGCGCCGCGGATCAGCCAGCGTGCCTGCGCGTACTGCAGCTCGTTCTCGGTCTCGCGGATGAGCGCGCTTTGCTGCCACAGCGCGCCGCTCACGAGCGTCGCCGCCGCGGCGACGATCAGCATCGCCATGATCACTGCCGTGCCGCGCTGGCGCTTCGCGCTCACAGCGGAAGGACTTTCACGTACCGCGCGCCGCTCGCGTCCTCGACGGCGACCTCGATCGCGCTCGCGGGTGTCGAAGGCTGCACGCGGGCGTCGCGCACCGCCTCGACCCAGAACCCGCCGGAATGCACGCGCACGTGCAGGCTCGCGGTGCGCGGCAGGAGCAGCACCTCGTTTTTTGCCGCGGCCGGCAGCTCGTCGAGCGTGCGCGTGCTGCGCACGAGACCGCCCGCCTTCACGCGATACAGCACACGCACGGCATGCGGCATCCCGGGCACCGCCGGGACGAAGCGCGCGATCTCGATTTCCACCGCGCCCTCCTCGACCGGGTAGACGCCCACGGCGAGGGGCAGGTCCCTCGGCACGCCGGAGGCGGGCAGGGCGCCGTTCGGCACGCGCTCGGCAAGATCGCGCTCGAGCTGCGCGAACACCCGCACGATCTGGGCGAGCTCGGTGCCCTCGCGCTCGATGGTGTCGCGCTGGTTCGCCACATACACGAGCCCGCGCCAGCAAATGAGCGCCATCAGCGCCATCAACGCGACGGCAACCAGCATCTCGACCAGGGTGAAGCCGGCAGCTCGGATGCGCTCGCTCATGGCCGCGGCAGGATTCCGACCATCTCGACCAGCATCCGGGTGTGCTCCGAATTCGCGTAGACCCGCACTTCGACGCGCCGGAAAAGCGGGTTGGGGGTGCTTTTCACTTCCTCGACGCAGTCGAGCCTCGCCTTGCCCTGCGGGCAGGGGGTACTGCGCGTCCCGATCGGCGGGAACGCGGCTGCCGCGCGCAGCTCCGCGATGCGGTTGTCGGCGGCGAGCTGGGCGAGGAGCTTCAGGCGCAGGTCCACATTCGCCTGCGTCATCGAGCCCGCAACGCGCACGGCGGCGCCGAGCGCCACCGCGACGATGGCGAGCGCGACGAGGACCTCGATCAGCGTGAACCCGCGCATGCTTCGGTTTTGCAATCGAGTGAGCGCAGATTGCCCAGCGCATCGAGCGCCAGCCTCATCTCGCGGTCCCGCGTGTCGATTTCGATCAGCGCCGGCTGGCGCAGGGGCTCGCGCGTGAACACGATCTGGCGCGTATCGACGCGGCGCACTTCGAACGGCCAGGGGCGCTTGCGCTGCAGCTCGTCGCGCAACGCGTCGTTGTCGGCCACTGCCGCCGTGCGGAACCAGTAGCCGAAAAGATCCGCCTCCCACAGGAGTGTGCGGCCCGAGATGCGCGCCTCGCTCTGCGCCATCCGGAACAGCGCGGAAAGCCGGTCGCCTTCCTCCTGCACTTTGCGGCGCTCGTCGCCGTGCACGGACATGGCCACCACGCCGGCGGCTATGCCGACGAGCGCCACGACGAGCAGCAGCTCGATCAGCGTGAAGCCTTCGCGGCGCGTGCTCAGAGCTGCCACGATCCGATGTCGGAGTCGAGGGCGGTGCCGCCGGGCTGGCCGTCGGCGCCGAAGGAGAACACGTCGATCTCGCCGTGCACGCCGGGGTTGAGGTACTGGTACGGATTGCCCCACGGATCGCGCGGCAGCTTGTCGAGATAAGGCCGCCAGTTGGACGGAACGGGCGTCGCCTGCGGCTTCGTCACGAGCGCCTGCAGCCCCTGCTCGTTGCTCGGATAACGGCCGTTGTCCAGGCGATACAGCTTGAGCGACTGCATCACGGCGGAGATGTCGTGCTTTGCGGCGGCGGCGCGAGCTTCCTCGCTGCGACCGACAACGCGCGGCACGATCAGCACCGCGAGGATGCCGAGGATGACGACCACCACCATGATCTCCACGAGGGTGAATCCCGCGGATCCGCGAACCTTCATGCGCTTCCCCTTCTAAGTCCTTGATTATGCACCTAGCGCAAACCCTTCGCCCGCGCGACAATGCTGCTGTGAGACTTCCCCCTACAGCGCGGGTTCTGACCGTGCTTCTCGCCGTCGCCCTGGTGGCCAGCGTTACGGACTGGGTATTGACCCTTTCGGCCCGCCGCACCCCGTCGGAGCCGGTGCGCAGCCTGCCGGCAACGGATACCGAGATCCGGCCTCAATTGGCGGATACGGCCCCGATCGCGCGCCTTTTTGGCGCATCGGATGCCAGCGGCAACATCCGGGCGCTGGGCGTAATGGCCGAAGGGTCAACCGGCCGCGGCATTGCGCTGATCGGCGTCGAGGGCAAGCCCGCGCGTCCCGTGCACGCAGGCGAAGCCATCGCCCCCGGCGTCATCCTCACCGAGGTGCGGCGCGATGGCGTGATGATCAACCGCTCAGGTGCGGTGCAGCAGATCCGCCTGGCCACCAAGCCGGTGCCGCCCGGGGTCCTGCCCGCGAAGTAGCGCGCCTAGCTCTCTCCGTATTTGCGGGCGCGCGCGGCGAAGTCGGCATAGCCGAGCAGCTTCTCGAACTGTTCAACGCCGCCGGGAACGCTGCCGTGCGTCTTGAATGCCGCCAGCGCGCGGTTGAGCGCGTCGAATTGCACGAGCGCCGCGAAGGCGTAATAGAGGACGATCGACGCGTCCTTGTGCTCGGCGAATGAACGCCCGGGCATGTCGACGATCATCGCCGGCTTGCCGACGCGCCTGCGCACCTCCGCCAGCTCCGCCGGCCCGACCAGCGTAGGAAATACCATGTCGGCACCGGCATCCGTGTAGAGCTTCAGCCGCGCGATGGTGTCCTCGACATCGCGCGACACCCAGAACGCATCGCAACGCGCGACGATCAGGAAATCCGGATTCTGGCGGGCGTCCACGGCCGCGCGGATGCGGGCCGCGGCTTCGGCGGCCGGGCGCAGCTTCTGCGCGACAGCCGCGTGCTTGCCGAAGGCGTGGTCCTCGATGTGGATCGCCGCCACGCCGGCCTGCTCGTAGGCCTGCACGGTGCGCCAGAGGTTCGCGGCATCCTGGAAGCCGCCTTCGGCATCCGCGATGACGGGCACGCCGACCGCGTTGACGATGGTTCGCGCCTGCTCGACGAGCTCCGGCAGCGAGAGCAGGCCGGTGTCCGGCAGGCCGAAGCGGCTGGCGGCGGTTGCATAGCTGCCGATATAGACGCACCCGAACCCGTGCGACTCGATGATCTTCGCCGAGAGCGCGTCCGTGGCGCCGAGCGCGGCAAGGGTCGTTCCGCCGCCGATCAGATCCCTGAGCGGACGACGGCGCAATTCAGACGCGCAGCAGGTCGTGCGCGAGGTAGCGCTGGCGGAAGGTCTCGAAGTCCACGTCGTCCGCCGCTTCCAGCTCGCGCTGCTTTTGCAGCGACTCGGCGGCGAATCGGTTGAACTGCTCGCGCACTTCGCGCGGCAGCGCGACGTGCTGGAGCATCGCCTTGTGCAGGGTCGACTCGATCATCACGAAGCGCACGAACGAGTTGTCATGGTCGCGTGCCATGGCGTGCAGCACTCGCGCCGAGGGCGTGAGGTTCGGATCCTCGATCAGCTTGAACATGGCGTGCACCGACTCGCGATAGGCGGCGCCGCCGAACTGCGCGTCGAGCTTGGCGGCGAGCGGCTCGCAATCGGCGAGGATTTCCTTCGCCCAGTCGGCGAACCCGGTCGTGCCGCCGTCGCGCTCGAGCACCAGGCCCGGCTCGCGGCCGCGAACCGCGACGAGCTGGAGGTTGCGCCGCACCTCCGCGATCTCCCGCGGCGTGTCGGGCGGGCTATCGGCCAGCAGGCAATGCAGCAGGAACACGTCCAGGAAGCGGCAGGTCAGCGGCGTGATGCCGATCGGCGCAAACGGGTCGAGATCCATCAACCGCACCTCGACATACTCGACGCCGCGCTCGCGCAGCGCATGCAGCGGCCGCTCGCCGCGCTTGATGCGCTGCTTCGGGCGGATCGTGCTGTAGAACTCGTTCTCGATCTGCAGGAGCGTGGCGGCGAGCTGGCGGTAATCGTCGCCGTGACGAATGCCGATCTTCTCGTAGGGCGGATACGGCTGCGTCAGGGCTTCGTAGAGCGATGCCGTGTAGTCCGCGAGGTTGTTGTAGCTCACGCGCAGGGACGCCTGCGCATCGCTCTGGTAGCCCAGGCGCCCCATCCTTAGCGACGTGCCGTGCGGGGCGTAGTGCGTCGCCGGTGCGAGCTCCGTGAGCTCGTGCGGGCGTCCGGCGACGAAGCTCGAGCACACCGCCGGCGAGGCGCCGAAGAGGTAGAGCAGGAGCCAGGACTCGCGCCGGAAATTGCGGATCAGCGCGAAGTACTGCTCGTCGTCGACGCCGGGCAGCGAGAAGTTGTAGTGGATGCCGGAGATCGCCTGCATGCGCCGGCCGTAGCGGTGCGCGAGGCCCAGGCGATACACCGTTTTCGCACGGCCGACGTTCGATGTGCCATAGCGCCCGATCGGGATCAGGTGGTCGGCGGGCAGGTTGCACGGCATGCTCGCCGCCCACATCACTTCCTCGCCGATGTGGCGGTAGACCACCTGGTGGATGCGCTGCAGCTCCTCGAGGCACGCCTCGACGCTCGCGTGCGGGGCGGTGATCAGCTCGAGCTGCGACTCGCTGAAATCGGTGGTGATGTGCGGGTGGGTGAGCGCGGCGCCGAGCGCCACCGGGTGCAGCGACTGGGCGAGCGTGCCGTCCGGCCGCACGCGCAGGCTCTCCTTCTCGATGCCGCGGCGCATGCCGCGCAGGCGTTCTTGCAGGTCCATACGGCGAGGGGCAAGCGTAGCAGAGCCGGCACTGCCGTAGATGGATGGATATACAGTATCATGCGTCGCGATGGAGGTTGCCCAGCGTTTCGAAAAGCTGAACACGGCGCAGCGCGCCGGCGCGTGCCATGGCGAAGGGGCGCTGCTGATTCTCGCCGGCGCCGGCACCGGTAAAACGAACACGCTCGCGCACCGGGTCGCGCACCTGATCCTCGAAGGCGCGAGCCCGCAGCGCATCCTGCTCCTCACGTTCTCCCGCCGTGCCGCGCTCGAGATGACGCGGCGTGCGCAGCGCATCGTCGGCGAAATCGCCTCGCCGGTTCGATTGCCCTGGTCGGGAACCTTCCACTCCATCGCCAACCGCCTGATCCGGCGCCATTGCACGCGCGTGGGGCTGCAGCCCAATTTCAGCGTGCTCGACCGGGGAGATGCCGCGGACCTCATGGACCTCGTGCGCCATGAGCTCGGCCTTTCCAAGGCGGAGCGGCGCTTTCCGCGCAAGGACACGTGCCTCGCGATCTACTCGCACCGGATGAGCACCCAGGGGCCGCTGCGCCAGACGCTCGATGCGCATTTTCCCTGGTGCGCGGAATGGGAGGCCGAGCTCACGCGGCTCTACCGGGCGTACGTCGAGCGCAAGCTCGAGAACCAGGCGCTCGACTACGACGACCTCCTTCTCTACTGGCACCTGATGCTCGAGGACCAGGCCCTTGCCGCCGAGATGAGCGGCGCGTTCGATCACATCCTGGTCGATGAATACCAGGACACCAACGTCCTGCAGGCGCAGATCCTCCGGCGCCTGCGCCCGGATGGCAAAGGGTTGACGGTGGTCGGCGACGACGCGCAGGCCATTTATTCCTTCCGTGCGGCGAGCGTCGAGAACATCCGTTCATTCGCCGCGCAGTTCCACGCCGCCACGGTCGAGCTCGAGGACAACTACCGCTCGACGCAGCCCATCCTGGATGCGGCGAACGCGCTCATCGGCAAGCAGCTGAGGTCGGTGAAAGGCGCCGGCGAGCGGCCGCGCTACGTCACCGTCGCCGACGACGCGGCGCAGGCGAACTATGTCGTGACTCGCGTGCTGGATAACCGCGAGCGTGGCAGCGCGCTCAAGCGCCAGGCGGTGCTCTTTCGCAGCTCGCACCACAGCGACGTGCTGGAGCTCGAGCTGGTGCGGCGCAATATTCCGTATGTGAAGTACGGCGGGCTCAAGTTTCTCGAAGCCGCCCACGTGAAGGACCTCCTCGCCGTGCTGCGCTGGGCGGAGAACCCGAAAAACCGCATCGCCGCGTTTCGCGCGCTCCAGCTCCTCCCGGGCGTCGGGCCGGCCACAGCGCAACACGCCTTCACCCGCTTCGAGGTCGGCGGCTGGGAAACCCTCGCGCAACTCGACCCGCCGCTTCGCGTCCTCCTCGAGTCGCTCGCCAATCCGCAGTGTCCGTGGGCCGGACAGGTCGCGCGCGTGCGCGAATGGTACGAGCCGCATCTCGCGCGCATTTATGAGCAGGCGCACGTGCGCGCCGCGGACCTGGCGCAGCTCGAGCGTATCGCGCTGAATTTCAGGGACCGCGAGGGCTTCCTGAGCGAGCTCGCCCTCGATCCGCCGGCGGCGAGCGGCGATCTCTCAGGCGATCCGCACCTCGACGAGGATTACCTGATCCTTTCCACCGTGCATTCGGCGAAGGGGCAGGAGTGGGACGCGGTCTTCGTCCTCAACGTCGCCGACGGCAGCTTTCCCTCGGAGTTCTCCACCGGCAGCGCGGCGCTCGTCGAGGAAGAGAGGCGGCTCCTCTATGTCGCCATGACGCGCGCCCGGCGCGACCTCGATCTCATCGCGCCCCTGAAGTACTACGTCACGCAGCAATCGCGCATGGGGGACCGGCACGTCTACGGCGCAAGGAGCCGGTTCCTGACCAAGCCGGTCATGCGCTGCCTCGAGGAGCGCGTCTGGGATGAAGGGCCGCCTTTGCCGGTGGCGTCGAAGCTGCGCGCCTTGTGGTGATTGCCGTCAGTGGAGCGTTCCCGACAAATATTTTTTCCGCACCGCGGCGTACTACAAAACGCCATGTAGTGCAGTAAGCGCACTTCACCGCCGAACGCCGGCTATGTATTTGATCTGGAACGCTGCCTTCAGTTATGTCGGCCGCTCCCGACAACGACTACAGCCGCGCCGCGTCGATTTTCCAGTCTTCCCCGCTGTCGTTTTCCTCGCTACAGTGCGTAGCGTTAGGTAGCACTTATCATCAGGGAGGGCCGAGGAGATGAAAGGACAGGGAGGAATCGTGCGCGCGCTGGCAGTACTGTGCGCACTGATGGCAGGCCTGGCCGCTCGCGTAGCCACGGCACAAGAAGACCATCCCTACTACGGGCCGCGCCTCATCGAGGAGCGGGTGCGAATCCCCGCGCCGAACGGCCGCACGATCGCCGCGACGGTCCTGCGTCCCGATGCGCAAGGTCCGTTCGGCGCCGTCGTCCTGAATCACGGCGTGTCCGCTTCGGCGCGAGAGCGCGCACGCGAGTCCTCGGATCTCCTGATCAACGCCGCCGCGGTTTTCGCTCGCCGGGGATACGTGGTGGTGATGCCCCTGCGCCGCGGCTTCGGCGCGACCGGCGGCGACATGGCGGAAGATCCCGGCTCCTGCAGCAACCCCGATTACATGACCGCCGAGGGCAAGGCGGCCGATGATGTGATGGCCGCGTACGACTATGCGCGTGCGCTGCCTTTCGTGGATGGCTCGCGCATGATCCTCGCCGGCCAGTCCGCCGGCGGCATGGTGTCCCTCTTCACCGCAGGCACGCGCAACCCGCAAGGCCTGACGGCGGTCCTCTCGTTTGCTGCCGGCCGCGGCGGCGATCCGGATTCGACGCCGGGCGTGCCCTGCGCCGTCGAGCCGATCGCGCGCGTACTGGACCAGATCGGGAAGAACGTGCGCGTGCCGGTGCTCTTCCATTATTCGGAAAACGACCTCTTCTTCAGCCCGAAGATCTCGCGCGGCTGGTACGAGCGCTTCAACGCCGCCGGCGCGAGCGCGGAATACGCGCTGCAACCGGCGTTCGGCAAGGACGGCCATTACATCTTCGGCGATACGCTCGGCGTGCGCTATTGGCTGCCGACGGTGGAAGGCTTCCTCGCCAAGAACGGCATCGGCTTCACGCGCCTCGACTCGACCGACCCGGAGCGCGCGCCGCTGCTCGCCCTGGAACGCGTGCCGAACATCAAGAGCGATGCGTGCAAAGGCCTTTATCGTGCTTTCCTCGAGTCGCCTGGCCCGCGGGCCTACGCGGTGAGCAACGATGGTCGCTGCGGGTTCGCCGGGGGGTTGTCCGATGCCCGCGAAATCGCGATGAGACAGTGCTCCAACGTCGCGAAATCGAACTGCCTCCTCTACGCCGTGGACGACGCCGTGATCTGGAAGGAATCGGTCGCGGGGCAGGGCGGCGCCAGCGCGCCGCGTTGATGGACGGGAGCATGCATTTCTCGATCGTGCACGAGCAGGCGCAGGACGGCCGCTGGACCGCGCAGGTCCCCGAATTTCCGAAGCTGCTCGCCTACGGCAAGACTAAGGAAGAAGCGACCGAGAAGGCCGAGATCCTCGCCCTCCTCGCGCTCGCCGAGAAACGCTTCCGGCTCGGCCGCGCCTAGCCGGCCACGAAGAGCCCCACCACCTCGAGCAACCGGTTCGCGGTGACCGGCTTTTGCAGATACGCAGCCGCCCCCAGCCTTTTCGCCTGACTCACCACGTTGTCGTCCGTGGTGAGAAACACGACGGGAATGTCCCGCGTCTCGGGGTCTCCCTTCAGCGCGCCGACGAACTCGTAGCCGTTCATGTACGGCATCTCCACGTCGACGAGGATCAGGTTCGGCTTT
>DATLDY010000342.1:0-3278 GCA_035525655.1 Burkholderiales bacterium | reverse complement strand
GGCGCAGCTCACCATCGGGCTCGCTGCCTGGGCTCTCCTCGTACCCGCCGCGCTCCTCGTGCGGCCCATTCCAAAGGCGTCGACGAGCACAACGGGCACGCCACGCGAGCCCATCCGCGTCGGCGAAGCGCTGCGCTCTACGCCGTTCATCGTGCTCGCGGCCACCTTCTTTGCCTGCTGCGCGACGCACGCCGGGCCGATCTTCCACACCATCAGCTATGCCCTGCTATGCGGCATCCCGACCGCAGCAGCCGTGTCCATCTACAGCCTGGAAGGCCTCGCGGGACTCGGCGGGCGCGTGGTGTTCGGCATCCTCGGCGACCGCCATGGGGCAAAACGCGTGCTCATCGCGGGACTGCTCGTGCAGGCATTCGCGGCCGGCAGCTTCATGTTCGCCAATCGCCTCGGCGAGTTCTACGCGGTGGCCGCCGTGTTCGGCTTCGCGTACGGCGGCGTGATGCCGCTCTATGCGGTGCTCGCGCGCGACTATTTCGGCCAGCAGATCATGGGCACGGTGCTCGGCGCGGCGGCAATGGTGTCGAGCCTCGGCATGGCAATCGGGCCGTGGATCGGCGGCTGGATCTTCGACACCTTCGGCAGCTATGCGCCGCTTTACGTGTACTCGTTCGCCATCGGGATCGGCGCCGTGGCGATCGCGCTCGCCTTCCCGCCGCCACTGGTGCGGGTGCCGGAGCTTCGCCCCGCGTAGGAACCTGAGTGACGGAAATCGGGCTCTGACCCCGATTACTGTTTTTCCATCTTGGCCGCGTCCGCGACCTTGCTCCACTTGTCGAGCTCGCGGCGGATGAAGGCGCCGAACTCAGCCGGCGTCGAGCCGAGGGGCTCGGCGCCGTCGGCAGCGAGGCGATCCTTCATCTCCCTGGAGCGAAGGGCGACCAACGCTTCGGCATTGAGCTTCTCCACGATGGCGTTCGACACGCCGGCCGGCGCGACGAGCCCGTACCACTGCATCGCTTCGTAGCCGGGAACCGTCTCGCCCACGGGCGGCACGTTCGGCAGCGCCTCGGCGCGCCGCGGCCCTGAGACGGCGAGCGCGCGCACGCGGCCGGAATCGACGTGCGGCTTCGCCGTGAGCGCCGTCGCGAAGGCGACCTGGATCTGGCCGCTGATGATGTCGGTCACCGCCGCCGCGGTGCCGCGATAGGGCACGTGCTGGATGTCGATGCCCGCCATGTAGTTCAGCAACTCCATGCAAAGGTGCGGCGAGGTGCCGATACCCGGCGTGCCGTACGACAGCGCGCCCGGCTTCTGCTTGGCGAGCGCAATCAGCTCCGCCACCGATTTCGCGGGCACGGCAGCGTTGACGACGAGGATGTTCGGCGCCGTGGCGGTGAGCGTGATCGGCGCGAAGTCCTTGACTGGGTCGTACGGCACCTTCTTGTAGAGCACGGAGTTCAGCGCCAGGGTGCTCGCCACCATGAGCAGCGTGTAGCCATCGGGCGCCGAGCGCGCCGCCATCTCGATGCCGATCAGGTTGCCGGCGCCGGGCTTGTTCTCGACGAAGAACTGCTGGCCGAGCCGCGTGGAGAAATGCTGTGCTAGAACGCGCGCGACGATGTCGGTGCCGCCGCCGGGCGGCGAGGGGACGATGATGCGCACGGCGCGCGTTGGATATTCCTGCGCCGAGACATGGACCGCAAACGCCAATAGAAGCGCACTAACCCAGCGCACTTAGCACCTTCCCGCCGATGACCACCGGCTTCGCCGGAACCAGCACGAACGCGATGCGGCAAGGCACGGTGCCGTGGTTGATCCAGTCGTGCAGCGTCGCCTGCTGCACGAGGACGTCGCCGGCGCGAAGGTGCACCGCGCCTTCGTCGAGCCGCATCTCGATCTCGCCGGAGATCACCACCGCGTAGTCGATGGTCTCGGTGCGGTGCATGCGCGGCGCGACGCCGGGCTGGTACTCCACGATGCGGAAGATCGTGCCGTCGGGCCCGGTAAAGGCGACGCAGCTCTCATGGCCGGGGCGGCGCGAGATCACGTTCGAGCAGCGCTCGTCGATCGCAATGACGGATTTGCCGCTCCCGTCGTGGTCCGTGACCACGCGCCTGACGTTCAAGCTCATCGGAGGTCTCCCTGCGTAATCATGATGTGCTTCAGGCGCCGTGCCGCCGGATAGTCGCGGTGCACGGAGTTGAAGATTTTCTTCAGGTTCTTCCACGGCGATGGATCGGTGTAGAAGCGGTGCAGGAACAAGAGATCGCACACCAGGCTCGCCATCCAGCCCACCGGTGTCGCGTAGCCCACCACGGCCTGCACGCCGGTCTTCTTCAGGAACTGCCGTGCGAAGGTGATGCCGCGCTGGCCGCGGAAAACGTTGCAGGCGGCGAAATACACCAGGTTGCGATAGCCGCCGCCGCCATAGCCATCGAATGCCTCCATCAACTCGTCGCCGCTGATGCGATCGACTACTGCGCGCACCGATGCCGCGCGGCCGTGGAACGCGAGGTAGTAGACCGGGGCGTCGAACAGCTCCTTTTGTCGCCACATCACGCCACCCGGACGCCGCAGGTAATACGCCAGGGCCGCCGACGAGTCGACGAAGCGGTGCGCAACGGTAAGCGGCGGATGCACGAGCGGCGCCATGCCGTCGAGGAACGGCTTCACCGAGATGTCCTGGAACATCTGCTCGTTCCAGTACGACTCCAGGCAGACGATCTTGGCCGGCGCTCTCAATGCGCCTGTTCTAGACTCGGGGAATGCGACATGTACTGATTATGCTGTTGGCCGCCGCGTTGCCGGCGATCGGGTTCGCGCAGACCGCCTCCGAGTCCGAGACCAAGGCCGTGCTGCAGATTGCGGAGTGCCTCGCGGATGGGCCGCCGCAGGACTGGCAGCAGCTCTTCATGGTGATCGAGCTTCCGGAGGCCGGCTCGTCCTCGGGTCGCGCGCGCTACCTGGTGTCGAGCGATTTCGCGCCCGACCCGGTGCCCTACATTCCCTGCGACGGGAAGAAGCCGGCGCAGATCCTGATGGACGCGCGCAGCGAGCAGCCCGCCGAGCGCCGCGGCTGGACCGGCGCGCGGCTCGTGATCCATCGCAGCGGGCGCTTCGACCTCAACTACGACTACCCAAAATAAATGGGGTCTGACCCCATTTATTTCCGCAGGAAATCGAAGTCGCAGCCGTCCTCGGCCTGCAGCACGTGCTGCATGTATAGCTGCGCGTAGCCGCGCTTCGGCGTTTCCACCGGCGGTTTCCAGGCGGCTTTTCTCGACTTGAGCTCGGCCTCCGGCACCAGGAGGTCGATGCTG
>DATLDY010000341.1:0-3624 GCA_035525655.1 Burkholderiales bacterium | reverse complement strand
GGCTTCATGATGCTCGGCGTGGGGCTCGGCTTCTGGGTCGGGCTGCTGCCGGGGCTGGGCGGGGCCACGACGCTCGCGCTCATGCTGCCCTTCATCTACTCGATGCAGCCGGTCGAGGCGTTCGCGTTTCTCCTGGGCATGCACTCGGTGACGGCCACCACCGGCGATATCACCTCCGTGCTCTTCGGCGTGCCGGGTGAAGCGTCGAGCGCGGCGACGATCCTCGACGGTTATGCCATGGCGAAGAAGGGCGAGGCCGGCCGCGCGCTCGGCGCGGCGCTCGCGTCTTCGCTGGTCGGTGCGCTGGTCGGCGCCTTAGCGCTCGCCGCCACGGTGCCGATCGTGCGGCCGCTCGTGCTGACGTTCGGCTCGCCGGAGCTTTTCATGCTGGCGATCGTCGGCCTCGCGTTCATCGCCTCGCTCAGCTCGCACGGCGGCCGCGGCATGCTGCGCGGCTTCCTCGCCGCTGCGCTCGGGCTTCTCGTGGCGACGATCGGGCAGGATCCGCAGGCCGGCGTTGCGCGCTACACCTTCGACACGCTTTACCTGTGGCAGGGGCTCGACCTCGTCCCGGTGCTGGTCGGCATCTTTGCCATCCCGGAGATCCTTGACCTCGTGGCGCGCGGCACGTCGATCGCGGGCAAGCTACCGGCAGGACGGCTTTCGAGCGGCGCGTGGCAGGGCGTGAAGGACACCTTCACGCACTTCTGGCTCACCATCCGCTGCAGCCTGATCGGCACATTCATCGGCGTGCTGCCCGGACTCGGCGGCTCGGTTGCGCAGTGGATGGCCTACGGCCACGCCACGCAGAGCGCGCGCACCGAAGAGGAGCGCAAGGGATTCGGCCAGGGCGACGTGCGCGGCGTGCTCGGGCCGGGCGCGGCGAACAATTCGAAGGAAGGCGGCTCGCTCATTCCGACCATCGCCTTCGGCGTGCCGGGCAGCACGGCGATGGCGATCCTGCTCGGCGGCTTCGTGATGCTCGGCCTCGTGCCGGGCCCCGACATGCTGAGCAAGCACCTCGCGCTTACCTACTCGATGGTGTGGACGATCGTCATCGCGAACGTCGTCACCGTGGTGATCTGCTTCCTGTTCCTCGACCAGCTCGCCAAGCTCACCACCGTGCGCGGCGGCATCCTGGTTCCGCTCATCGTGGTGCTGGTTTGCGTCGGCAGCTACACGTCCAACAACCACTACGGGGACCTGCTGGTCACGCTGGTGTTCGGCGCGCTGGGCTATTTCATGGTGCTCGCCGGCTGGCCGCGCGCCCCTTTCGTGCTCGGCCTGGTGCTCGGCAAGATCGCGGAGAACTATCTTTACATCTCGGTGGCGCGCTACGAGGCGGCGTGGCTGACGCGCCCGGTGGTGCTCGCGCTCATTTGCCTTGCGGTGGTGGTCATTGTCTATCCGCTCTTCCAGGCGCGCCGGCGCAAGGCAGCCTCGCATGCCTAGGACCGCGTCGCTCGGCCTGTCGTTGCTCATCATGCTGGTCGCCGGCTACGCGGTCTTCGCCGCGAGCGCATGGCCATGGAAGGCGGCGCTCTTTCCGCTCGCGATCGGCGTGCCGCTCTTCTGCCTGGCGGCCGCGGAATTCCTCTGGTCGCTCCTCGGCCCGGCGCACGTCAAGGAGGCAGTCGAAGGCGACCCGGAGCTCGAAGGCGCGACGCGGCGCATGCTCGTCGCGGCGGGATGGATGGTCGGCTTCCTCGCCGCGATCGTGCTGCTCGGTTTCCCGATCGCGGTGCCGTTGTTCTTGCTGCTCTACCTCAAGCTGCAGGGAGGCGAAGGATGGGTGCTTTCGGTTGTCATCACCGTCGTAACCTCGGCCATCTTCTACGGGCTGTTCGACGCCATGCTGCACTTGCCCTTTCCGGCGGGATTGCTCTTCTCGTGGCTGGGGCTTGCCTAGCGCAAAGTCAGTTCCCGGCCCGTCCGATCCGCATGCTGGTGCCCAATCCACCGGGCGGGGCAACCGACACCCTCGCACGCGTATTCGCCCCGCGCCTGGGCGATCTGCTTGGCCAGCCGGTGATCGTCGACAACCGCCCGGGCTCGAACGGCAATGCCGCCTCCGAGTTCGTGGCGCGCGCCGCGCCCGACGGGTACACCCTCTACGTCGCCGCCGATGCGCAGATGGTCATCGGTCCGCACCTTTATCCGAACATCACCTTCGATGCACTGAAGGACTTCGCGCCGGTAGCGACGATCGCGACGACGCAGATGCTCCTCGCCGTGCATCCGAGCGTGCCGGTGAAGTCGCTGCAGGAGTTCATCGAATACGCGCGGCAGGCAAAGCCGGCGCTGCCGTACGGCTCGATCGGCAACGGCAGCCAGCACCACCTGGTGATGGAGATGCTGAAAGCCCGCGCCGGCATCGACCTCCTGCACGTGCCGTTCAAGGGCGGCGGTCCGGCAACGGTCGCGCTCCTCGCCGGCGACATCTCCGCGATGTTCGGCGGCAACTCGGTGACCGGGCACGTGCGTGCCGGCAAGATGCGCGCGCTCGCGGTTGCGGGCAAGGAGCGCTCGAGCACCTTCCCCGAGCTGCCGCGCCTCGGCGAGCGTTATCCGGGCCTGGAGGTAACTCCGTGGATCGCCGTGTTCGCGCCGTCCGGCGTGCCCGCGCCCGTCATGGCGCGCCTGCGCGAGGCGGCTGGCAAGGCGCTCGCCGAACCGGCCACGCAGGAGAGCATCCGTCGCGTCGGCGGCGTGGAGCCCTACCGCGCAACGTCCGAAGAATTCTCAGCCCTGATGCGCAGCGAGTACGCGCGCTACGGCGAGATCGTGAAGGCGGTGGGCGTGCGTATCGACTAGCGCGGGCGATCGCCGCGAATCGTCACGCGGCGCATCCAGCGGTTCTCGTCGGGATTGAAATCGCGTCGCGCATGCAGCGTGCAGCGGTTGTCCCAGAGCAGCACGTCGCCCAGCTGCCAGCGGTGCTCGTAGACGAATTCCGGGCGCTCGATCGTATCGAACATGAGCGCGAGCAGTCGCTCGCTCTCCTCGCGCGCCATCCCTTCGATGTGATGCGTCATCAGGCGATTGACGTAGAGCGCCTTGCGACCCGTGGCGGGATGCGTGCGCGCGACCGGATGCGCGAACGACATGCCGTCCTTCGGCTCCACCATATGCTTGCGGTCGAGCACGCCGCCGCCGTAGTCGTATACCTGCACGGCTTTGCGGCCTTCTATTTGTTGTTTAACGCTCTCCGGCAATGCGTCGCAGGCCTTGTACGCATTGGCGAACAGCGTGTTGCCACCCTCGGCGGGGATCTCGATCGAGTACAGCATGGTCCCCATTGCCGGGCGCTCGGTGTAGCACTGGTCACTGTGGAACTGCATCTCGCCCAAGGGCAGCGCGCCCACGATCTTGCCGTCCTTCTTGCGGTTGCCGATGTACATCACCGCTTTGTTGGTGGCCGAATGGTGGTCGGTATGGATCGGCGATAGCTCGCCGAAGCGCTGCGCGAAGCGCACCTGCTGCTCCTCGTCGAGGCTCTGGCCGCGCAGCAGGATCACCAGGTGCCGGTGCCACGCGCCCTCGATGCGCCGGAATTCCTCGTCCGACAAAGGACGCGAGACGTCGATGCCGCGGATCTCCGCGCCGAGGGCCGGCGATAGCGGG
>DATLDY010000055.1:0-6603 GCA_035525655.1 Burkholderiales bacterium | reverse complement strand
GTCTGGATGGTCGAGGAGAAGCCGATGAGGCCGAGCTTGGATTTATCCAGGCCCCGCGCGCGCACTTCGTCGGCCACCGCCGCCATGCCGCCGCGCGTGCGGAAGTCGGTGATCCACGTGTTGATCGAGAGGTACGGATTCGTCGGCCGGTTCATGTGCGGCACGCCGCTCCACACCACCGGCTCGCCCGAGAGCGGGAAAACCGCATCGGCGCCCAGGTGCGCATCGACCTGGAACATGTAGCGCATGTTCGCCATGCCCATGCCCCAGTAGATGTCGTTGCCGAGGAAGACGAACGCGTCGATGCCCGCCATCAGCATCGCCTTGCGCGCGCGATCCCAGCGCCGGTCGCGCTCCTTGACCGAGAGCTGCGGGACGTATTTGGACGGCACGCGCGTGGCGCGCGCGCCCTCGGGAAGCGGGACTGCGGTCGGGGGAAAGGGAGTGAGGGCCATGGTTTGGTTTACGCGTTGACGGTCTTGAGGTCCCACGCAGCGATGCGCTTGTAGTTCTCGTTGATCTCGACCAGCCTCTCGCGGCTCACCACATCGTCGATGTGCTTGAAGGGCTTGCCGCCGGTGAGCTCATCCACCGTCTCGATGATGTAGTCCGGCGGCACCGAGCGGTTGGTGAGCACGATCTTCGACGTCTTGGGCAACCGCTCGGCTTCGTACGCTTTCAGCGCTTGCTCCACTGGATGCTTTTTTAATAGCTGCGAAAGGAGCTCGGCGTCGAGGATCGCCTGCGCGCCGCCATTGCCGCCGCGCGGATACATCGGGTGCGCCGCGTCGCCGAGCAAGGTCACGCGCCCGAAGGTCCAGCGGTCGATCGGATCGCGGTCGACCATCGGGTACTCGAGGATAAACTCGGCGCGGCGGATGAAATCCGGCACGTCGAGCCAGTCGAAATGCCAGTCGTCGTGGTAGTGGATGAAGTCCTCGAGCTTTCCCGGCGTGTTCCAGTCATTCTCCGAGAAGCTGTCCCGGCGCACTTCGGTCGCCCAGTTGATGAGCTGCATCCCGCCCGGCAGGTTGCGGATCACGTAGCACATAAACTTCCCCGAGCGCAGCGGCCCCGCCCGCACGATGCTCGCGCCCGAGAGGATCGGCTTGTTGACCGTGACGCCGCGCCAGAGGTTGATGCCGGCAAAGGCGGGCCGGCCTTCGTTCGGATGAAACTGCCTGCGCACCGCGGAATGGAAGCCGTCGCAGGCGATCGCGACATCGGCTTTCGCCGGCGCGCATTCCTCGAAGTGCACCGTGACGCCGCGCTCGTCCTGCTCGACGCGCAGGCATTTGCGGCCGAGATCGACGATGTCGTCTCCCAACCGTTGGCGTACGACTTCGTACAGCGCGGCATGCAAATCCGCGCGATGGATCGAGAAATGCGGCCAGGTGTATCCCGCATTGCGCCCGCACGGCTCCTGGAAGATGAGCTGGCCGTACTGGTTGAACCAGACGAACTCTTTCGGCTCGACCCCGCGCTTGCGGATGCCGGCCTCCACGCCGAGCTCCGAGAGCCGTCGCATGGCGTGCGGCAGCAGGTTGATGCCGACCCCGAGCGGCTTGAACTCCCGCACCGCCTCGTAGATGCGGCACGAGATGCCTTCACGATGCAGATACAGCGCGGTGACAAGACCGCCGATGCCCCCGCCAATGATTGCGACGTGCAACCCGAACCTCCAATAAATAGGGACAGACCCTATTTTTAAATTAAATAGGGTCTGTCCCTATTTTCTAGACTACGAAGTCGAAGGCGCCCTGCCCGCGCTCGGGCATCTGCATCGCGAGCTCCGGGCGGAACAGGCTGTCGCGCTTGTTGCTCGCATCGTTCGGGAAGTAGATCTGCGTGGTGAGCACGCTTCCGCCCGGGGGCTGGACCTTGACGTGGATGTGGCGCGCGCGGCCGGGATAGTCGGCGGGCAGGATCGTCTCCAGCCGGTAGCGGCCGTCGGCGTCGGTGAACTGATGGCCGCGATAGCGGAAGCCGCGGTTGTCGTATTCGCCGTGCTCGTCCGCATGCCAGAAGTCGAGGAGCGCGCCTTTGATGGGCTGGCATTCGCGCGACAGCACCTGGCCGACAACCACGAGCCTCGGCGCCTTGCTGGCCGGCTCGATCAGCGTGATGCGCTGCGGCGTATTCGTCTTGAAGAAAGGGCCTTCGGTCTGCTTCGCAGTGCCCGGCCCGCACTTCTGGGCCCAGGCGGAAGAAAACGGCAGGAGTGCTGCGGCGACGATGATGCGGCGGCGATTGAGCATGGCCGCTCGATGATAGTGCGGAATTACGGCGGCGAATCGAGATTCGCGCGCCAGTCTCGCCGGCGCGAGATGTAGCCATGGGCCGACAGCACGAGGAGCCCGATGCTCACGACGAGCAGCACGGCCGCGATGGGGCGCTGCACAAAGATCAGCCACGCCCCGTCCGACATGATGAGCGACTGGCGAAGCGACATCTCGAAGATCGGCGCGATGACGAGGCCCAGGACGAGCGGCGCCGGGTCGAACGAAAACTTTTTCAGCGCGTAGCCCACGATGCCCATGATGAGCATGATCCACACGTCGACGATCGAGTGGTTCACCTCGTACACGCCGATCACGCAGAACACGATGATCAGCGGATAAAGGAACGCGTACGGCACGCGCAGCAGGTTCACGAACACGCCCACCAGCGGCAGGTTGAGGGCGAGCAGCATCAGGTTGCCGACGTACATCGAGGCGACGAAGCCCCAGAACACCTGCGGGTGATCGTTGACCAGCGTCGGGCCCGGCGGCACGCCATGGATCAATAGCGCGGCCATCAGCACCGCGGTCACCGGCCCGGTGGGAATGCCCAGTGCCAGCATCGGCACGAATGCGCCGGTGGAGGCGGCGTTGTTCGCCGACTCCGGACCCGCCACACCCGCCACGGCGCCTTTGCCGAACTCCTCGGGCGTCTTCGAGACGCGCTTCTCGAGCGCATAGGACATGAAGCTCGAGATGATGTGCGCCGAGCCAGGGATGATGCCGATCACGAAGCCCAGGACCGAGCCGCGCGCGATCGGCCAGCCCGAGGCGCGCCATTCCGCGCGGTTTGGCCACAGCTCGCGAAATCGTGGACGCACCACGTCGCCCGGCACACCCCGACTGGGCGTGGAGAGGATCTCGCCCAGGCCGAAGAGCCCCACCGCCACCGGCACGATGCCGATGCCGTCGCCCAGCTCCGCGATGTTGAACGAATAGCGGAAATGCCCGCTCATCATGTCGATGCCGATGGTGCCGAGGAGGAGACCAAACGCCGCCATGAGCAGCGTGCGCACGAGCGAGCTCGTCGACATGTACGCGAGGAAGATGAGCCCGAGGACGAGGAGCGCCGTGTACTCCGGCGGCCCGAAGCCGAGCGCGAACGCCGCGAGCGGCGGTGCGACGAGCGTGAGGAGCACCACGCCGAGCGTGCCGGCGACAAACGAGCCGACTGCCGCGATGCAGAGGGCAGCGCCGGCGCGGCCCTTCCGCGCCATCGCGTTGCCATCGATGCAGGTCATCACCGAGGCCGCCTCGCCTGGAATCCTCAACAGGATCGAGGTGGTCGAGCCGCCGTATTGCGACCCGTAATAGATGCCGGCCAGCATCACGATCGCCTTCGTGGCGTCGAGCCCATAGGTCAGCGGCAGCAGGATGCTGATGCCGGCGAGCGGCCCGATGCCGGGCAGCATGCCGACCAGCGTGCCGACCAGGCAGCCGATGAAGGCGTACCAAAGCATGTCGGGCCGCAGCGCGACCGAGAAGCCCAGCAGGACGCTATCGAGGGTTTCCAGGCGCTAGAACCAGAGCAGGCCGCGCTCGAGCGGCGACTTGAGCGCCTTGCCGAAGAGCCAATACGCGAACAGGGTGAGCGCGACGCTGTACGCGGCCGCGATGAACGCATTGCGCCGCTCGACCACCACCAGGAGCGCAAACACCAGCAGCGTCATCGCGATCAGGAACCCGAGCGGCCGGTACGCGGCGACCGCGCCGGCGGTGATCACGACCACCAGCGCGGCGTGGCCGCGGTCGCTCCAGTCCACCGAAGCGAGCGGCGCGCTCGCTCGCGCTGCGACGATCACGATACCGGCGAAGACCATCATCAAGCCGGCGGCGAGCTTCGGCATCATGCCGGCGCCGGGCGCGGAGAGCGTGCCGAAAGGCAGCTCCCCGCTGATTGCGAACACCACGATGCCGAGCGCGATGAAGGCCGCGCCGGCGACGTGGTCTGCTTTCAGCCTTGCACCTTGCCGATCGATTGCACCGCCGCTTCTACGCGCTTCGCGTCCGCGTCCCAGAATTTCGCGAACTCCGGCTGGTCGAGATACGCGACCTCGTCGCCGATGTTCTTGATCGCTGCCTTGAACTGCTCGGCCGCGACTGCCTTGCGCGTCTCGTCGCGCAGTCGCGAGATGACGTTCGCCGGCGTGCCCTTGGGCGCGAAGAACCCGGTCCAGAGGTAGAACTCGACGTCGTAGCCCAGCTCCTTCAGGGTCGGAACGTCGGGCGCGGCAGCGGCGCGCTCGGCGCCGAAGCTCGCCAGCGCCTTGAGCTTGCCGGCCTTCATGTGCGGGCTCGCCGCGGCGATCGACGACACCAGCACCTGGGAATTGTTGCCGAGGATCGCGGTCACCGCCGGGCCGCCGCCATTGGTGGGCAGGTGGCGCATCTGGACGCCGGCCGCCTTCATGAAGAGCGCCGTCGGCAGGTGCAGCGCGCCATAGAGGCCGGACGAGCTGAACACGATGCCGTTCGGACGCTTCTTCGCGTCGTCGACCAGCTCCTTGAGATCCTTGTACGGCTGCTTGTCGTTCACCACCAGCACCACCGGCCCGGCAGTCAGGCGGGCGATCGGGATGAAGTCGGCGCGCGTGAATTTCGGCTCGCGGCCGAAGATCTTGTCGACCTCGGCGAAGCCGGAGATCGAGACGAGATGCAGGAGCAGCGTGTAGCCGTCGGGCTTCGCGTTGGCGGCGAACTGCGCGCCGACCGCGCCGGCGGCGCCGGCCTTGGTCTCGATCACGAGCGGCTGCTTGAGAAGCGGCTCCATGACCGCAGCGAACGGGCGCCCCACGACATCGGCCGCGCCGCCCGGCGGGAACGGGTTGATCACCGTCACCGGGCGCGACGGATACGCTTCCTGCGCGAGGCCCGGCCGCACGGCGAGCGCTGCCGCGGCGGCCGCCGATCCGGCGATGAAGTTTCGTCTATCCATTTCCTCCTCCTATAGTTGTTGCCGCAAGCGTAGCGGAATGGCAGATTGCGGGCCACACATGAACCCGATACGCGACTGTATTGCGCCAGACCGCAATCCGCGCCGCCCGCGCTTCAAGCTGCCCGCCGGCTCCATCGATACGCACGTCCACGTCTTCGAGCCCGGTTACCCGCTTTCACCCGCGCGCGGCTACACCCCGCCCGACTCGACGCTCGCGGATCTCAAGCACCTGCACGCGACGATCGGCATCGACCGCGTGGTGTTCACCCAGCCTTCCATCTACGGCATCGACAACTCGGCCATCCTCAACGGCATGGCCGCCTTGAACAAGCAAACAGCGAACCGGGCGCGCGCCGTCGTCGCCCTGGACATGAGCTTCACCGAAAAGGACCTCGCATCGCTTGACGCCCAGGGCGTGCGCGGTGTGCGGCTAAACACCGACAACAAGGGCGGCATGCCGATCGCCTTCAGCGACATTCCGGAGCTCACCGCCCGCATCCGCCCGTTCGGCTGGCACCTCGAGTTCCTGTTCCCGGGCAAGGACATCCTCGAGCTGATGCCGGTGTTCACCTCATTGCAGGCGCCAATGTCGATCGCGCACTTCGCGTACCAGCCGGCAACGGCGGGCGTGAAGGCGCCGGGCTTCCAGGCGCTGGTTGAGCTCGTCAGGCGCGGCAACACTTGGATCAAGATCTCCGGCGCCAACCGCGTCAGCCGCGGCGACCTGCCGCCTTACGACGACGTGAAGCCCATGGCCCACGCCCTCATCGAGGCCAATCCCGAGCGCATCATGTGGGGCACCGACTGGCCCCACCCGAACAAGTACGTCGTCAACCCGAACGACGGCGACCTGGTCGATGCTCTCGGCGACTGGGTGCCCGATGACGCGATGCGCCGGAAAATCCTGGTCGACAACCCCGCTTCGTTTTACCGCTTCTAATCGGGGTCAGAGCCCGATTAAAAATAGGGCTCTGACCCCGATTAGCCTTTGACGCAGAGCACCTGCTTCAAGGTGTGCACGACGTCGACAAGGTCTGACTGGTTGGCCATGACCTCGTCGATGTTCTTATACGCACCCGGGATTTCGTCGAGCACGCCCTTGTCCTTGCGGCAGATGACGCCTTCGGTCTGCTTCTCCAGGTCGCCGACGGAGAAGGCCTTCTGCGCTGCGTTGCGGCTCATCCTGCGCCCGGCTCCGTGCGCGCACGACTGGAAGCTCTCCGGGTTGCCGCGCCCGCGCACGATATAGCTCCTCGCGCCCATGCTGCCGGGAATGATGCCGAGCTCGCCCTCGCCGGCGCGGATCGCACCCTTGCGCGTGAGCCAGACATCCTCGCCGAAGTGGCGCTCGCGCTCGACGTAGTTGTGGTGGCAGTTCACCGCCTCGTC
>DATLDY010000054.1:0-14166 GCA_035525655.1 Burkholderiales bacterium | reverse complement strand
CCGGGCGAGTCCTTCACCGGCAGCGGCAGCTTGTCGATCGTGCGCACGAAGGCCGCGGCTTTCCGCGCGATGTCGGGCTGCGTCTGCGGCGCGTGGACGACTTCGACCAGCTGGAGCAGCGGAACCGGGTTGAAAAAATGGATCCCGACGAGTCGCGACGGGTCTTTCAGCGCCGTGGCGATGTCGACGAGCTTCAGGCTCGAGGTGTTGGTGGCGAGGATCGCGCCCGGCTTGGCGATCGATTCGAGCTTGGCGAAGAGCTCCCGCTTCGCCGGCAGGTTCTCGAAGATGGCTTCGATGATCACGTCGGCCTGGCGTGCGCCGCTGCCGGACACATCGGGAATCAGCCGGTCGAGCGCATCGCGCACCCGGAGGTCATCGCGCAGTCGCCGCTTGAAGAGCTTCGCGGCGCGCTTCACTGCGGGCGCGAGGCGCTCCGGCGCCGTGTCCTGCAGCGTGACGGTCAGGCCGCGCATGGCGCAGATGGCGGCGATGTCGCCGCCCATGACGCCGGCGCCGACGATGTGCACGTGCCGCACCGGGAACTCGGAGGCCTTGCCCTGCGACTTCAACCGCTCCTGCAGGAAGAAGATGCGGATCAGGTTGGCCGTGGTCGGATGCGCGAACAGCGACTCGACCGAGGACGAAGGATCGTTGGAGGCGGCGAACGGATCGCCGTCGTACTTTCTCCACAGCTCGAGGATTGCGTAGGGCGCCGGGTAGTGCTCGCGGCGCGCCTTCTTCGCCACCTGCTTGCGCGCCTGGCTGACGACCACGCCTTTGAGCGGGCCGGCCATCAGCCGGTTCATGAGGCTCAACCGCCTGCGCGGCGGGGCCTCCAAAGTCAGCATGCGCGCCGTGTTTTCAAGGATGCGCAAAGGCACCGCCTGGTCGACGAGTCCGATGCGCTTTGCGCGGCGCGCGTCGACCGACTTCCCGGTGAGCAGCATGTCGAAGGCGGCGGCGGGGCCGACGAGCCTGGGGAGCCACTGCACCCCATGCCACGCGGGCAGGATGCCGAGCATCACTTCGGGCAGCGCGAAACGCGTCTTCGGGTCGTCGAGCGCCACGCGATAGCGGCAGGCGAGGGCGAGCTCGACGCCGCCGCCCATGCAGAAGCCGTTGACCATCGCGGTCGTCGGGAACGGCAGCTCGGAAAGCTCCTGGAACACATCCCAGCCGAGCTTCACGAATACCATCGCCTCCTGCGGCGTCTTGAAGCGCGTGAACTCCTCGACGTCGGCGCCGGCGATGAAGTTCTCCTTCGCCGAGCGGATGACCAGGCCCTTCGGATGAGCGGCGCCGATGGCGCGCAGCGCGCCGCGCAGCTCCTCCAGCGCCTGGCGCGAGAACGTATTGGTCGACTCGCCCTGCTTGTCGAAGGTCAGCCAGACCAGGCCTTCCTTGTCTTTCTCCCAGCGCCAGTGCTTCGCCAGCACCTGCGGATCGACGCGCTCCATGTCCCTCTCCTTACAGTGCTTCGACGAGCATGGCGCCGCCCAGGCCGCCGCCGATGCAGATGGTGGCCATGCCGCGCTGCTTCCCCGTGCGCTTCAGTGTCTTCAGCAAATGGAGCACGATGCGCGCGCCCGACGCCCCGACCGGATGGCCGAGCGCGATGGCGCCACCATCGACGTTCAATTTATTTGCATCGATCTCGCCGAGCGGCCCCGGAAGGCCGAGCTCTTCGCGGCAATATTTTTCGTCCTTCCATGCCGCGAGGCAGCCAAGCACCTGCGCGGCGAAGGCCTCGTTGATCTCCCAGTAATCGAGATCGTTAAGGCCCAGTCCGTGCCGCTTGAGGATCGGCGTGGCGGCATGCACCGGCCCGAGGCCCATCTGCGCCGGATCGAGGCCTGCCCATTCGGAATCGACGATGCGCCCGAGCGGCTGCAGTCCATGTTCCTTGAGCGCTTCTTCGGAGGCGAGGACCAGCCACGCCGCGCCGTCGGTGATCTGCGAGCTGTTGCCGGCGGTCACGTTGCCGTACTTGCGATCGAAGAAGGGGCGCAGCTTGGCGAGCGATTCGGCCGAGGCGTCGCTGCGCACGCCGTCATCGAGCGCATAGGCCTTGCCGTTCGCGTCATACAGCGCTTCGACCTCGCCGCCGCCGGGGGCAAGATGGCCGGCTGCCTGGGCCGCCGCGACCTTGTGGTGCGAGCGCACGGCAAAGGCGTCCATCTGGTCGCGCGTGATGCCGAAGCGATGCGCCAGGTTTTCCGCCGTCTGTCCCATCAGCAAGCCGACCATGGGATCGGTGAGGCCCTTCATGATCCCGATCACCGGCTTTAGAACGCTGACTACCGGAAACCGGGCGAAGAGCGCCGCGCGCTGTCCGGCGCTCTTGGCCCCCGCCATGTCGGAGAACCAGAGAACCATCTTGTCGCCGTAAAGGAGCGGGGCGCGCGAGAGCGCATCCACACCGCCGGCGAGCACCAGCTTCGCGCGCCCGGCAAGGATGTTGTTGATGCCCGAGTCGAGCGCCTGCATGCCCGAAGCGCAGTTGCGCATCACCGTCCAGCCCGGCACCTTCTGGCCGCAGCCCATGCGCAGCGCCGCGACGCGCCCGATGTTCACTTCATCGACCGAAGGCGCGGCGCAGCCGAGGATCACCTCGTCGAGCTGGCTCGGCGCGAAAGGCTGGCGCACGAGCAGCGTGCGGCCCGCTTGGGTGGCGAGGTCGCTCGCCGCGAAAGGCCCCGGGCGGTTCTTGGACTTGAGGAACGGCGTACGAGCGCCGTCGACGACGTAGACCGGCTTCACGCTGCCTTCACCAGTTTCGTTTCCACCTTCTCGAGCATTTCCGCGCGGCCGAAGTCCTGCGGGAAGTCGTCGACCTTGATGACGTGCTTGCGCAGCACTTCCTTGCGCGTCCATTGCGCGTACTCGTCCGCGCTGATCAGTCCCTTGTCGCGCGCCGCTGCCGCTACGTCGGCGGCGAGGGCGGCGGCAACCTTGCCCTTCTTCACCGCCTTGCGCAGCTTGGTATCGATCTCCTCGCAGGCGATCGCGGCGACGAACGCTTTCTCGAGGATACCGGTCGCGTCATCACCCTTCGGCACGTACATTCCGGCCGTCAGGCGGTCGCGCGCCGTGCCCGGCTCCAGCGCGATGGCCGCGCATTCGCGGTTGCGCGAATCGAGCGGCGGGCGCCATGGCATGCCGAGCGGGAAGATGGTCCAGCGCAGCATGGTTGCCAGCGCCTTCACCGGGAAGTTCGACAACACGGCATCGATGGCCTGCTGCGCCTCGTACAGCGCGTCGCGCACCGACCAGCGCACGAGCGGCAGGTCTTCGCGCACGCGCTGGTCTTCATAGCGCTTGAGCGTCGCGGAGACCAGGTACATCATCGACAGCACGTCGCCCAGGCGGCCGGAGATCTTCTCCTTGCGCTTGAGCGCTCCGCCCATCGCCAGCATCGAAACATCGGCCAGGAACGCAAAGGCGGCCGAGAGGCGCGAGACGTTGCGGTAATAGTGTGCGACTTCGGGCGAGGCGTTCTTCGGCACCGGTGCGAAGGCAGCGTGCGTCAGGCCATAGATCAATGCACGCACGCCGTTGCGGATGACGTGCCCGATGTGGGAGGTGAAGGCGTCGTCGAACTCGCGCGAGGCTTCGCTGCCCGTCATTTCCTTCGCCGCGCGCATCTCCCGAAGGACATACGGATGGGCACGGATCGCGCCCTGGCCGAAGATGATCAGCGTGCGCGTCAGGATGTTTGCGCCTTCGACCGTGATGGCGATCGGCGTCATCTGGTAGCCGCGGCCGATCCAGTTGTTCGGCCCGAGGCAGATGCCCTTGCCGCCATGGATGTCCATCGCGTCGTTGACGCACTGGCGGGCGCGCTCGGTCATGTGGTACTTGGCGATGGCCGAGAGCACGGCCGGCTTCTCGCCGAGGTCCACGGCGCCGGCGGTCATGATGCGCGTCGCGTCCATCATGTAGCAGTGGGCGGCGATCCGGCCCAGCGCCTCCTCGACGCCCTCGAGCTTGCCGATCGGCGTCTTGAACTGTGCGCGCACCCGCGCATAGGCGCCGGTGAAGCGCGTCAGCGCCTTGACCCCGCCTACCGACGACGTCGGCAGCGAGATGGCACGTCCGGCGGCGAGGCAGCCCATCAGCATCATCCAGCCTTTGCCGGCGTATTCGCTGCCGCCGATGATCCAGTCGAGCGGCATGAAGACGTCCTTGCCGGAGTTCGGACCATTCTGGAACACGGCATTGAGCGGCAGGTGGCGTCGGCCGATGTTCACGCCGGCGGTGTTCGTCGGCACAAGGGCGCAGGTGATACCGAGATCCTCCTTGTCGCCCAGGAGATGCTCCGGGTCGTACAAACGGAATGCGAGGCCGAGGAGCGTCGCCACCGGGCCGAGCGTGATGTAGCGCTTGTCCCAGGTGACGCGCATGCCGAGCACTTCTTTTCCCTGCCACGTGCCTTTGCACACGATGCCGTAATCCGGAATCGACGCCGCATCCGATCCGGCCTCCGGGTTGGTGAGCGCGAAGCAGGGAATCTCCAACCCCTTTGCCAGGCGCGGGAGGTAATGGTCCTTCTGCTGGTCGGTGCCGTAATGCAGCAGCAGCTCGGCGGGTCCGAGCGAATTCGGCACCATCACCGAGATGGCGGCCGCGCCCGAGCGCGTGGAAAGCTTCATCACCACCGCCGAATGCGCGAGCGCGCTGAAGCCCAGGCCGCCGTACTTCTTCGGGATGATCATCCCGAGGAAGCCCTTGTCCTTGATGTACTGCCAGACGTGCGGCGGCAGGTCCTGCAGCTCGTGCGTGATCTCCCAGTCGTTGCATATCGAGCACAGCTCTTCGACCGGGCCGTCGAGGAACGCCTGCTCCTCGACCGAAAGGCGCGGCGCGCGCACCGCGAGCAGCTTGTCCCAGTCCGGGCGGCCCGAGAAAAGATCGGCGTCCCACCAGACCGTGCCGGCGTCGATCGCTTCTTTCTCGGTTTGCGACATGTCGGGCAGGATGCGCCGGTACACCGCGAGGATGTGGTCGGTGATCGTCTTGCGCCGGATCACCGGGACGTTGAGCACCGCCGCCACGACGGCAAAGACCGCTGCCAGCACCACCTTGGTCGTGAAGCCGAACCCGGCGAGTGCACTCAGCCAGGAGAGCAGGGCGCCCGCGGCGAGCGTCCACCACAGGATGCCCGCGCCGAAGTAAGCGAGCAGGAGGAAGGCGGCAATCGTCGAGACGATGAACGTAGTCATGGCGGGTCCCTAGGCGGCTTTCTTTATGGAACTCTTCAGCGGGGCATTCAATCCGGCCGCGAGGAACGCGGTCAGCCGCTCCTCGAGCAGTCCGGCGTCGTAGCGGTCCTCCGGCTTGCATCCGGCGATGAGCTGCACGGTGTCGGTGGCCGCGAGCGTGTAGGCGATGGTGCCGAACATGAAATGCATGCGCCACACGAGCTCGTCGCGGGGCATTTGCGGCAATGCGCGCTCGAGCGCCGCCTTGTAGCGCTGCATGGCCGGGGCATACATCTGGCCGATGAGCTGGCGCACCGCCTTGTTCGGCTCGCTATAGGTGCGCCCGAGAAGGCGGGTGAAGTTGCGGCCGCCGCTCTTCGCATCCTCCACGAGCCGCAGCCCGGGCGTGATGAAGGCGCGGATGATCGCCTCGGGCGTAGGGGAGCGTTGCTCGGCTTCCAGCTTGTCGAGCTCGGCGATGCGCGAAATGTTCATCGGATCGAGGCGCCGGCGGAACACCGCTTCGACCAGCGCATGCTTGGAGCCGAAGTGATAGTTCACGGCCGCGAGGTTGACGCCGGCCTTGGCCGTGAGCAGGCGCATCGACGTGCCCTCGAAGCCGTGCTGCATGAAGAGCTCCTCGGCCGCGTCGAGGATACGGGTGCGGGTTTCGTGCTGCGGCTTGACTGCGCGGAGGGTCATGACGGGTCCGAGGAAATCAAACGAACGTTTGAATGGTAGCGGCGGCTTCGGCGAAGCGTCAAGCTCACCCGCATGACAGGCGGCGCGCTTCTCGGCCTGATCCTGATCTCCATGGCCTGGCTCTTCTTCCTCGGCGGCCTGGTCGCGAACTATGGGGTCCTGCGCCGCTCGCTTAACGCCAAGCCGGGCGAGCCGGTGCCGTCCAGCCTGGGCTTCGCGCCCGGCGTAGTCGGATCACTCGCTGTCTTCTTCACCATTCCGACGATGGCGAAATACGGCTTCGACCTCCCTTTACCGTGGCTGTGGATCGCGTTGCCGCTCCTCCTCGATCCTTATTGCGTGCCGGGCCTCGTTCTGCTGTTGTTGAGGAAATAGAATGCGCGCCTCGCATGGCGCATGACTCCCCACCGCCGCAGAAGCTGAACGGCAGCGAATGGCGCGCGCTCGGCACGCTCGTTCCCTATCTGCTCGAGTACAAGGGGCGCGTCATCCTCGCGCTGTCGTTCCTCGTCGTGGCGAAGCTCGCCAACGTCGGCGTGCCCCTCGTGATGAAGGAGGTCGTCGACGGCCTGGATGCGCGGACCGCAGTGGTGGCCGTCCCCGTCGCGCTGCTCGCGATCTACGGCATCCTGCGGTTCTCCACCACGCTGTTCCAGGAGCTGCGCGACGTCGTGTTCGTGCGCGTGGCACAACGTGCCATGCGGCGCCTCGCGCTCGGCGTGTTCCGCCATCTCCACAGCCTCAGCCTGCGCTTCCACCTCGAGCGCCAGACGGGTGGCATGACGCGCGACATCGAGCGCGGCACCAACGGCATCTCGACGCTTCTTTCGTACGTGCTGTTCTCGATCCTCCCGGTGCTGCTCGAGTTCGCGCTGGTGGCGGCGGTGCTCCTGCGCCGGTTCGATTGGCGCTTCGCCGCGGTCACCTTTGGCGCCGTCGGGCTGTACATCGCATTTACCGTTTTGATCACCGAGTGGCGCATGGAGATCCGGCGGCGCGCCAACGAGCTCGACTCGAAGGCCAACACGCGCGCCATCGACAGCCTGCTGAACTACGAGACGGTGAAGTACTTCGGCAACGAGGAATTCGAGGCGCGGCGCTATGACGAGAACCTGAGGAAGTACGAGGACGCGGCGACCCGCAGCGAGTCCTCGCTCGGCCTGCTCAACATCGGCCAGAGCCTGATCATTGCTGCCGCAGTCACGTTGCTCATGCTGCTGGCCGCCGACGGCGTGGCGACCCGCAACTTCACGCTCGGCGACCTGGTCCTTGTAAACGGCCTGCTGATCCAGCTCTACATCCCGCTCAACGTTCTCGGCATGGTGTACCGCAATATCAAGCAATCGCTCCTCGACATGGACCGCATGTTCCGGCTGCTCTCGGTCAACCGGGAGATCCAGGACAAGGCCGGAGCGCCCGAGCTGCCCACAGGAGCGGCGAACGTCGAATTCCGCCAGGTGGACTTCCACTACGAGCCGGCGCGCCAGATCCTGTTCGATGTGAGCTTCTCGATTCCCTCCGGGCACCGCGTGGCCGTCGTCGGCCATTCCGGGTCCGGCAAATCGACGCTGGCGCGGCTCCTCTATCGGTTCTACGACGTCTCGGCCGGCTCGATCACCGTCAACGGTGTCGACATCCGCGAGGTGAAGCAGTCGAGCCTGCGCGCGGCGATCGCCATCGTGCCGCAGGACACGGTGCTGTTCAACGACACCATCCTCTACAACATCCGCTATGGCCGCCCGGGTGCAAGCGACGAGGAGGTGTACGACGCGGCCCGGGCTGCGCACATCCACGACTTCATCGTCACGCTGCCGGCGGGCTACGAAAGCCTGGTCGGCGAGCGGGGCCTCAAGCTTTCGGGCGGCGAAAAGCAGCGCGTGGCGATTGCGCGCGCGCTCCTCAAGAACCCGCGCATCCTGATCTTCGACGAAGCCACCTCCGCGCTCGACTCGCGCGCCGAGAAAGCCATCCAGAAAGAGCTCGGGCGCATTGCCGAGGGGCGCACGACGCTGGTGATCGCCCACCGGCTCTCGACGGTGATGGATGCGGACCAGATCCTCGTGCTCCATCAGGGACGCGTCGTCGAGCGCGGCAATCACGATCAACTTCTTGACGCGAAAGGCGAATACGCCCGGATGTGGGCATTGCAGCAACAACAGGCGCAAGCCGAGGCGGTGCTAGCCCAGTCGGAGGCTGCGTAGTGCTCACTTGTAGCCTCCGCCCGACAGCCAAATATTCACGCAAGTTGACAGGAAACCGTACCTACTGTCTGATTTTGTTTGCATTTTTTTTGAGCGTAGGGCAGACTGCGACTCCCCCCATGCGCCACCTAGGGCATGCGGGACCGATAACGAAAAAACCGCCTGCCAGGGAAGATTCGCCGCAATGCAAAGGACACTCCATCCGCTCGAGGGCATCGTCGCCGTCTTCGCGCTGTTCTTCGTTCTGGCGATCACGATCGGCTTTGCCCAGGCGCAGGAAGCCAAGGCTCAAAAAGCCGTCTACCTGAGATCGTCCTCGGCGCTCGTCCTCGACGCCGACACCGGCGAGATCGTCATCGACAAGAACGCCGACACGGTCACGCCGATCGCGTCGATCACCAAGCTGATGACCGCCATGGTGGTGCTCGATCGCGGCCTCGACCTGGACCAGCGCATCGTGCTCAGCCGCGACGATATCGATTCGCTGAAAGGCACGCGCTCGCGCCTGCGACCGGGCAATGTCCTGACGCGCCACGACCTGCTGCTCCTCGCATTGATGTCCTCCGAGAACCGCGCCGCCGCGGCGCTGGGTCGCACCTATCCCGGCGGCATCGAGCCCTTCGTGGCGGCGATGAACGCCAAAGCCGCCGCGCTCGGCATGAAGGAAAGCCGTTTCGTCGATGCGACCGGTCTTTCGCCGCACAACGTTTCCAGTGCCCGCGACCTTGTGAAGCTGGTGCGCGCGGCGCACGAATATCAGCAGATCCGCGAATTCTCCACGCGCGACCGCTACTCGGTGCGCGTATCCGAGAAGGGTCGGCCGCTGTCGTTCCACAATACCAACGGGCTGGTGCGGGCGCATCACTGGGAGGTCGGCCTGTCCAAGACCGGCTACATCAGTGAGGCCGGCCGCTGCCTCGTGATGCACGTCAAGCTGGCGTCGAAGGATCTGATCGTGGTACTTCTCGATTCTTGGGGCAAGCAATCAAGAATCGGCGACGCCAATCGCATCAAGAAGTGGGTCGAGACGCACGCGGCCACCGGCCGCTCGAGCTAGACCCCAGCTTCCGCAAGGACGTCCTCGAAGGTCTGGCGCGCCCGCACAAGGCGCTGCCGCCGAAGTATTTCTACGACGCCGCAGGCAGCCGCCTCTTCGAGCGCATCTGCCGCCTGCGCGAGTACTACCCGACGCGTGTCGAGATCTCCATCACGCGCAGATACCTTCGTGACATCGCGCGCTTCGCCGGAAAAGGCTGCGCGCTCCTCGAGTACGGCAGCGGTGAAAGCCTGAAGACGCGGCTGCTCCTGCGCGCGCTGCGGCCGGCGGTCTACATACCCGTCGATATCTCAGCCGACGCGCTGCACGGCGCGACGCGAAGGCTGGTACGCGAATTCCCGTCCCTCGATGTCAGGCCGGTAGTAGGCGACTTCTCCCGACCGCTCGATATTCCGGGCTACCCCGGCCGCGCGCGCCGCGTCGTCTATTTCCCCGGCTCGACCATCGGCAACCTTTCGCCCGACGAGGCGCATGGCTTCCTCAAGATGACGCGCGCGCAGGTCGGCGCGCGCGGCGCGATGCTGGTCGGGGTGGATCTCAAGAAGGACGCGAACGTCCTGCACGCCGCGTATAACGATGCGCAAGGCGTGACGGCAGCCTTTAACTTGAACCTGCTCGCACGCATCAACCGCGAGCTCGGCGCCGATTTCGACCCGCGGCGCTTCGGCCACTATGCGTTCTACAACCCGCTCATCGGGCGAATCGAGATGCACCTCGTCGCGCGCGAGGCGCATGAGGTCAACATCGGCGAGTACCGGTTTTCGTTCGAGCGGGGCGAATCGATCCACACGGAGAATTCGTACAAGTACACGGCGGCCGAATTCGCCGACCTCGCGCGCCGCGCGGGCTTCCGCTCGGCAAAATTATGGGTCGATGAGCGGCGGCTCTTCTCGGTTCACGGTCTAATGGCTGCGTGAGCGGCCTCACCGTCGACTACGCCCCCAGGAAGGGATACCTCTACGCCATGGTGCGCGGCGAATACCGCCTTGCGGACGCCATTGGCGCCTACCGGCAGGTGCTGCAGAGCGCCGCACGCGAGCGAATAGCGCGCATCCTCATGGATTGCACGTCCATGTCCGGGACGCCGACGATGGACGAGCGGCGCGACTTCGCGCTCTTCATGGCCGAGGAACAGGCGAAGTACTCCGGCTTCGCCGACGGCCTGCAGATCGCGATCCTGGTCAATGCCCAGGCGATGGATCCCGGGCGCTATACGCAGACGGTGGCCAATAACCGTGGTGTGCGCATGCGCGCCTCGGAAAGCCGGCAGGAGCTCCTGTCCTGGCTAGGGGTTTGAATTCAAACGGCGCCGATGCGGCTCACCGGGCGGTGCCCGATGGTGCCCGAGATGCGGTCGGCGGTTTCCTTGACGAGCGCTCCCCAGTTCGCCTTCATGCGATCGGCGGGCGTCGAGAGCGAGAGCGCGGCGACAAGGCGCCCGGCATCGTCGCGGATCCCGGCCGCGACACAGCGCACGCCGATCTCTGCCTCCTCGTTGTCCGTCGCCCAGCCCTGCCGCTGGATGCGCTCGAGCTCGCGCTCGAGCTGTTGGAGATTGGTGATCGTGTTCTTGGTATGCGTTGCGAGGCCGGTTCGTTTCGCGTAGTCGCGCAGCCGCGCGAAGCCGTCTTCCAGCAAGAATAGCTTCCCCGCCGCGGTGACGTGCAGCGACGCGCGCGCACCGATCACGTGGACCACGCGCATGGCCGAGCGCCCCGACGACGTGCGCTCGACATAGACGATCTCGTCGTCGTGGCGCACCGAGAGGTTCGCCGTCTCGCCGGTCTGCGAATGCAGCTCGCGCATCAGCGGCAGCGCGAGCTCGCGCACGCTGATGCGCGACTTCACCAGGTTGCCGAGCTCGAGGAGCCGCATGCCGAGGCGGTAGCTTCCCGGCTCCACGCGATCGACGATGCGGTCGGCGGACATCGACGAGAGGATGCGATGCGCCGTGGACGGGTGAAGCCCTGTGTATTGCGAGATCTGCTTGAGGCCCAGCGGCTCCGGATGCTGCGACAGCACGTCGAGCAGCTTCATCATCCGTTCGATGACCTGGATCGGGTTCTTGGCTTCCTCGCGCGAGGTCGGGGTAGTAGCGGCCATTCCACATTGTAAAATGCGATGACATGGCCGTGGTAACTTGCATTGAGGACCTGCGCGACATGGCAAAGAGCCGCGTCGCCCGCGCGATCTTCGAGTACGTCGACTGCGGCGCCTATACGGAAGGCACGCTGCGGGCGAACCGCAGCGACATCGAGGCGATCGGCCTGCGCCAGCGAGTCGGCATCGACGTCGACCAACGCTCGACCAAGACCACGCTCCTCGGCCGCGAAGTGGCCATGCCCGTCGCGCTGGCACCGATCGGTCTTCTGGGCCTCAACTGGGCGAACGGCGAGATCCTCGCCGCACGCGCCGCTCACCGGTTCGGCGTGCCCTTCACGCTCTCGACGATGTCCATCTGCTCGATCGAGGACGTCGCCGAGGCGACCGGCAAGCCGTTCTGGTTCCAGCTCTACGTGATGCGCGACCGCGGCTTCGCTGCATCGCTGATCGAGCGCGCGAAGGCGGCGAAATGCTCCGCTCTCGTGCTCACGCTCGACCTGCAGATCCAGGGCCAGCGCCATCGCGATCTCAAGAACGGCCTCGCCGTGCCGCCGAAGCTCACGCTGGGCTCGGCTTTGGACATCCTCGGCAAGCCCGGCTGGGCGCTGAACGTCCTGACGAGCAAGCGGCGCAGCTTCGGCAACCTGCAGGGGCGCATCGCCAAGGCGGACAACCTCACCACGCTTTCGCAATGGATCGCCGGCCAGTTCGATCCGACGCTGTCCTGGAAAGACGTCGAGTGGGTGAAGAACCTGTGGGGCGGCCCGCTGGTGCTCAAAGGCATCCTCGATGTCGAGGACGCGAAGATCGCCGCGCAAAGCGGCGTCGATGCGATCGTCGTTTCAAACCATGGCGGCCGCCAGCTCGACGGCGCGGTCTCGTCGATCCGCGCGCTGCCCGAGATCGCGAGTGCGGTCGGCGACAAGGTCGACGTGTGGTTCGACGGCGGCATCCGCAGCGGGCAAAGCCTACTCAAGGCGCTCGCGCTCGGCGCGAAGGCCGCGCTGATCGGACGCGCTTTCGTTTACGGCCTGGGGGCAATGGGCGAGGCGGGCGTGCTGCGCTCGCTCGAGGTGATGCAGAAGGAGCTCGACGTGACGATGGCGCTGACCGGCATCCGCGACGTCAAGGACGCGAGCCCCGCGATTCTGCGCGGCGCCTGAAACGTCCGGGCTCCAGCGCCTTCAACAACGTCGTTTCTACCGGCAGCGGCTCGCCTTCGAGCTCGCTCGCGATGATCTCGGCCGCGAGCGCCGCCCACACGAGCCCGCGCGAGCCGTACGCAAAGGCGCCGTAGACACCGTCGGCGATCTTGCCGACGATGGGCAGCCGGTCCGTTGTCACCGCGCGAAAGGCGACTCGGCCTTCAGTTTTCGCTTGGACGGCGACGCCGAGGATCGATCGCAGGCGCTCGAGGTTCCCGGCGTTACTGTCTTCGCGCACCGATGCGTCCGGGTCTTCCAGGTCGTACGTTGCGCCGACGACGCATACGCCGTCCACCGGCGGCAGCACCATGCCGCCGCGCAGGACGACGACGTGCGGCGGCTCGAGCGCGTCCTCGCGAACGTAGGTGAGTTGCCCGCGCACGCGCCGCAGCCGCAGGTGCGGTACCGGTTGCAGCGTCAGCGCGTCCGCCGAGTTGGCGAGGATGACGACCGGTGCTTCCGGCATTTTCTCGACCGGAGAGCCGAACACGCGCCGCAGCCGATCGCCACATGCCTCGAGCTGCGCGCGCACAAGCGAGCGCGGCTTGATCCAGCCCGATTGGGGAAACCACAGCCCGCCATCCGAGACCGGCACGCCGGCGTGCGCGCAAGCTTCCTCGCGTGACACGAACTGCGCGTAGTCGGCCGGCAGCCCCGCCACGGCCTTTTGCTGGGCCTCGAGCTCCTTCGCATTGCGCGCGAGCTGCAGCACGCCGCACTGGTCGTAGCGCGCGCCGCCAAGGCGCCGCCAGTTTTGCAGCGAGTGCAGAAAGCCCGCGCGCGTCATGCGCGCGAAGATGCTGTCGTCGGGCGTGACGATCGGATGGAAGGTGCCGGCATGGTTGCCTGACGCTTCCTGCGCCGGCTCGGCGCGCCGCTCGTGCAGCTCGACCTCCCAGCCGCGCGCACATAGCCGCTCGCACACCGCCGCTCCGGCCAGCCCGGCTCCGACGACGATGGCTTTGCGCGGGCCGGAAAAATGGTGACTGTCACCATTTCTCTGGTTGCGTGCGACGAGCATCTCGCGCTTGTTGCCGAACCCCTGCCGTTTTTCAACGGCAAAGCCGGTCGCTTCGAGCGCGTCCCGCACCCCGCCCGCAACGCTCCAAGTCGCTGCCGTGGCGTCTTTCGCCGCAAGCCGCGAGAGCGCGCGCATCGCCTGGTGGCTCCACATGTCGGGATTCCGCGCCGGCGCGAAGCCGTCGAGATAGATCGCGTCGGCGGCGAGGCGCAGCTCGCGCAGGATCCCGATGTCGGCGAAGAAAAGTGTCAGCGTGACATCGCCGAATTCCATGCGGTGCGCACCGGAGACAAGGAGCGGCCAGCTCGCGTGCAGCGCCGCCGCCTCGTCGCGCACTTGCGGATAACCCTCGTGCAAGCCGCGCAGGTCGGCGACGGTAAAGGGATGCTTCTCGATCGCGACATAGTGCAAGCGCCGACAGCGAGAGGGATCGCGCTTCCACGCCTGCCAGGTCGCGAGGAAATTCAGACCCAGGCCGAAGCCGGCCTCGAGAACCACGAAGCGCTCGCGTCCTGCCCACCGCCCGGGAAGGCCGTTGCCGCCGAGGAACACATGCTGCGCCTGCGCAAGGCCGCCGGCGGTGCTGTGGTAAACGTCGTCGAACGCGCGCGAATAGGGCGCGCCGTCCCGTAGCTCGAAGCTTGCCGGCACCACTGCAGCGCCCATGCGCGGT
>DATLDY010000051.1:0-7623 GCA_035525655.1 Burkholderiales bacterium | reverse complement strand
GGCGTGCCGAATTTCTGCCGGCGGCCGGGGCGCTTCGGCCCGCACAACCAGCACCAGCCGCAGGGGCAGAAGATCCTGTGGCAGGACGAGCGCTACGTGTACGTCACGTACTTCAACGCGGGGCTGCGCGTGTTCGACATTTCGGACGAGCGCGCGCCGAAGGAGGTCGGCTGGTTCCTGCCGCCCGATCCGCAGGTGCGGCGCGGGCCTTTGCCGAAGACCGGCCTGGTGACGCAGTCGGAAGACGTGGTGGTCGACGCGAGGGGCAACATCTTCGTGTCGGACAAGAACCACGGCGTGTACATCCTGCGGCATACGCCGGAATCGCGATGAGCGCCCACACGACGACGCAGCTCACGGCCGGCGGCTGCACCTTCACCTTCGAGCGTCCCGCGGTGGGCGTGATGGTGGTGACGATCCAGGGATTCGACAAGGGCGAGCTCGGCGACGGGCCGCTGAAGACCATCTCGTCCAGCTTCGGCCTCGGCGGTCCGCTCGAGCTCTTCATCGATGCGAGCGGCGCGAGCGGCGCGGCGAAGGAGGTGAGCGACGCCTGGACGCGCTTCTTCGCCGAGCGGCAGAAGGACCTCAAGCGCGTGCACGTGCTCGTCGGCTCGAAGGTGGTGCAGCTCACCATCGCCATCGCGCAGCACCTCTCGCGCACCGGCAACCTGGTGCAGCTTTATTCCGATCCGGAGATCTTCGCCGATCGCCTCCGCCTCGCGCGCGAGCAAAGGTGAAGCGGATCCGCTGAAATCGGGGTCAGAGCCCGATTCCCGCAATCAGCCGGCGCGGCGGAGCACCATGTCTGCCGGCCGGCTGGATTGCGGGGAACTAGAGGTATTACTTACTCATCGACGAACCGCCAGATGAGCTGCTGCCAGCCCCCGCCGAACCGCTCGTGCTGGGCGAAGTCGTGCTGGGCGACGTGGTGCTCGGCGACGAGCTGCTGGGCGAGCTGGTCGAGCTCGAGCTGCCGCTCATGCTCGGGGAGGAACCGCCGGCTGCGCCGGTCGCGCCCGAGCCGGACTTGTTGAATTGCGCATCCCACTCCGCGCGCGAGACCTGGCCGTCACCGTTCGTGTCGACGGACGTGAAGCTCGGCGTCGAGGCGCTGCTGCTCGAGCTCGATGAGCCGCCGGCGGCGCTGCTGCCGGACGCGGACGGGGACGAGGAAGACGGGGACGAGGAGGACGGGCTGCTGGACGAGGACGAAGACTGCGCGACGGCGAGCGTCGACAGCGCAAAAAGCACTGCGGTGGTCGTGATGCTGAGGGTTCTGGGCATGGAAGGCTCCTGTTTCGGGTGGAACTGCACACGAATGGTGTGCAAGTGCCATGCCGCGCATTACTCTGGACTAGACTTGGCGGGCGGCATGCCGCCCCAACGCCGCTGCTATGGAGCTGCCGCCATGCGAAATCTGCTTCTCGACGCGCTGCCCAAGGACGTGACTGACGGCCTTCAACCGTACGTCGAGCGGCAAAAGCTCGAGCGCGGCAAGGTGCTTCACAGTCCCGGCGACACCATCAAGCATTTGTACTTTCCTCTCAACTGCCTTGTATCCATTACGGTCACCGTGAGCGAAGGAAAAACCGCGGAAGCCGGTGCGGTGGGCAATCGCGAGGTCGTCGGCGTCAACGCATTCATGGGCGGACGGGAAACGAATCAGACTGAATACATCGTTCAGATCGAAGGCGAGGCATTGAAGATCGAGGCACAGCCTTTACGGGATGCTTTCGACTCCAACAAAGCGGTGCGCGACGTGTTCCTCAAGTACACGCAGGCCTATATCGCGCAGCTGTCGCAGAACGTGGCGTGCAACCGCCTGCATAACGTCGAACAGCGGTTCACCCGTTGGCTGCTCGAGGTGTATGACCGCATCGACACCATGGATTTGCGGCTGACCCAGGAATTCATAGGCGAGATGTTGGGCGTGCAACGACCCACGGTGACGGATATGGCGACCAGACTCGTGGAACAGGGGTTGATCTCCGTGCAGCGCGGTCTGATCCGGATCTCGAACCTGGAGGGCCTGGAACGACTCTCCTGCGAATGCCGCGCCGTCGTCACGGAGGAATACGACCGCCTGCTCGGTCGAGGGTAAGCTGGCAGACAGACGGGCCGGGGCCACTTTTCTATAGTGGTCGATGACGTGTACGACCGAGCCCGCGAAAGAACAAGTACCTGTACCTGCACCTGGGGATACGGGAGCTCACGCGAGCGCTGGAAGAGCTGACGGCCGCCAGAAGGGCGGCCGATCTTGAATGACCTTTGCGTGTACTGCATTTCCCTGGTGGGCGGTGGCCGCCACCTTGCCCCCCATCCGGAGCTTCGGCAGGTCAAGGAGTCCGCGGAGGAAAACCTGTTCCAGTGCACCGCCTGCGACGCGTGGTGGAGTGTTCAGCAGCTAGGGTGGGCTCGACGGTTCGCCTCCACGCGTGACGACTAGCGGGCGCGCCGAATTAGCGCCAGCGCAGCAGGCGGTCCTCGATCTTCTGGGTGGCGTAGTTGGTGAGAAAGCCGAGCACGCCGAGCACGATGATGCCGGCGAAGATGTCGTCGCTCCTGAAGGCGCGGGCGGCGACGAGCATCAGGTAGCCGATGCCGGGCTGCGACGAGAGCATCTCGGATGCGACGGTGACGATGAGCGCGATGGCGATCGAGACGCGCATGCCGGCGAAGATGTGCGGCAGCGCGCTCGGCAGCTGGAATTTGAGCGCGCGGTCCCACGGGCCGAGGTTGAGAAGCCGCGAGACTTCGACCAGCCGCCCATCGACCGAGCCGAAGCCGTGGATCGCGCCGAGGAGCACCGGCCAGACACAGCCGAAGGCAACGACGAAGACGATCATCGCGTCGGAAAATCCCAGGATGAGGATCGCCGGCGGCAGGATCGCCGAAGCCGGGAGCGGGCGCAGGAATTCGGCAGTGGGCTGCAGCAGGCGCCGGGCGAGCCATGACGATGCGATGGCGGCGCCGAGTGCGATACCGGCCGCGCAGGCGAGGAGCCAACCGGCGAACATGCGCCATACGGTGCTGCCGAGCGGGGACCACACCGAGCCGGTCGCGATCCATTCCCACAATTTAGAGAACGAGCGATCCGGTCCGGGGAACCAGAGCGGGTTGATGAGCTTCGCGTCGGCGGCGAGCTTCCACGCGACGAGGATCGCCGCGAAAAATGCGACGCTGATCGCCGCCCAGCCGAGGCGCTTCATAAATACCGCAGCCAGCGCCGCTCCAGGCGCTCCAGGCCCCAGTTCACCAGCCAGCCGATCACGCCCACCCAGAGGAGCGTGGCCCACACCAGGTCCGCCTGCAGCGACTGCGCGGACATGGTCATCGCGAAGCCGAGGCCGCGCGGGTTGGTGACGATCTCGGTGGTGACGGTGACCACGATGGCAATCCCCGCGGCGACGCGGATGCCGACGAAGATTGCCGGCAGCGCGGCGGGCAGCGCGAACTTGGCGATGATCTTCGGCAGCGGAAAGCCGAGCAGGCGGCCTACCTCGATCAGGCGCACGTCGATGCTGCGCACGGCGGAGATCGTGACGATGAGGATCGGCCAGAAGCAGGCGAAGGCTGCCACCGCCGCGCTCATGTTGCGGCTGAAGCCGAAGAGCAGGAGCGAGAGCGGGATCAGCGCCACCGACGGGATCGGGCGCAGCGCGTCGATGGTGAGCTGCGCCGCGCGCTCGAGCGGGCGGAACAGGCCGAGGAGTGCGCCGAGGGCGATGCCGGCTATCGCGGCCATGGCGAGGGCTTGCCCGGCGGCGGCGAAGGTCTGGCCGGTCTGCTCCAGGAGCGTGCCGTCGGCGAGCGCCTTTGCGCCGGCGACGAAGAAGCGGCTGGGGCGCGAGAAGCCGTCCTCGGAGATCACGCCCATGCGCGCTAAAACTTCCCATACAGTTAAAACGAAAATGGGCAGTACGGCGCCCATCAGTGCCCCAGGTGCCTATAGAGCCGGTGGCGGTATTCGAGGAAGCGCGGATCCTCGCGCGTGCCGAGCTGCTGGCGCGGGCGCGGCAGGTCGATGGAGACGATCTCGGCGACGCGGCCCGCGCGGTCATCCGAACCGGCCGCGAGGGCGATGACGCGGTCGCCGAGATAGATCGCTTCCTCGAGGTCGTGCGTCACGAACACCACCGTGCGCTTCTCGTCCTTCGCGAGGCGCGCGACTTCGTCCTGCAGCTCCTGGCGCGTGATCGCGTCGAGCGAGCCGAACGGCTCGTCCATCAGCAGAACCTGCGGCTCCTGCGCGAGCGAGCGCGCGATCTGCAGGCGCTGCTGCATGCCGCCGGAGAGCTGCGAGGGAAATTTGTCGGCGTGGTCGGTGAGGCGCAGCTTCGCGAGCAGCGGCGCTATGCGCGCCGGGTGCTCCTTGGTCGGGATGCCTCTCGCCTCCAGGGCGAGCGCCACATTGCCCGCCACCGTTCGCCACGGCAGGAGGGCGCGGCCATAGTCCTGGAACACCACCGCGAGAGCCGTCTGCGGCCCGTGGACCTCCGCGCCTTTGAAGAGCGCACGGCCGGAAGAGACGGGAGTCAGGCCGGCCAGCGCGCGCAGCAGTGTCGTCTTGCCGCAGCCCGATGGGCCGACGAGGCAGACGAACTCCTGCTCGTTTATGGAGAAACTGACGTCACGCAGAATCTGCTGCGCGCCGAAAGTGACGCTTACGCCTTGCGCCTCAAGCACAGGGGGGGCGGCCCGATCAGCCCCTACTGGAAGATGACTTGCTGCGCGGTGGCGGTGCCCTTGGTGATGCCGAAGTCCTTGAGGAGCTTCACCCAGAACTCGACGTCGTCCTGCTTCACGTCGACGGCGAAGGTCGGCAGCTTGATGCTGGCGGCGGCCGCTTCGGGGAGCTTGAGGTAGGTGACCTGCGTCTTGCGCGCCTCGGCCTCGTTGGTCTTGATGTAGGCCACCGCCTCGCGCAGCGCCTCGCGGAAGTCGCGCGCCGCCTTGGGGTTCTTCTGCACGAACTCGCGGGTCATGATGTAGAACGACTCGAGGTACGAGTCGGTGATGGTGGGCACCGCCACCTGGTAGCCGACCTTGGTCTGCTCGATGCGCGTGATGAACGGCTCGACCGGAACCACGACATCCACCTGGCCGCCCTTGAGCAGATCGCCCATCTGCGCGAAGCCGGTCTCCACGTACGTGACCGCCTTGCGCTCGACGCCGTTGTTCTCCAGCCATTTCATGGCAACGATGTGGTTGACGCCGTTCAGGCCGGGCACCCCCATGCGCTTGCCCTTCATGTCGGCGGCCTTGCGGATGTTCGAGCCCTCGCGCGCCATCAGGCCCACGGTCGGGTTGGATTTCGCCTGGTAGGTCGAGGCGGCGACGATCTGCGTGTCGATGCCGCCCTCCACGGAAAGCAGGAACGCCGGCGCGGTGAGCGTCCCGGCGCTCATCGAGCCGCCCGCCATGGCGCCGGCGATGGTGGAGCCCTGCGGCACCGTCTGCAGCGTCACGTCGAGCCCGCGCTTGGCAAAGAACCCCTGGTCCTTCGCCACGAACGCCGGCATGAACGCATTGGCCGGCGTATAGCCGAGCACGATCTTGGTTTGCGCGAGCGCCGGTGCGGCACAGCCGATCAATACCAGCGCGAGAATTCTGCGAATCATTCGTTCCTCCCGTTGAGACTGAATGATAAATCGAATAATCGGGGTCAGAGCCCGAATTCAAATCGGGGTCAGAGCCCGATTAGTCGTCATAAATGGGGACAGACCCTATTTATTTTTTAATTAGGGTCCGTCCCTATTTATTTCATAGTATCGATCGAATGGCCGGCTGGCTGCTCATCCTGGTGCTCTTCGCGCCGCTCGCGGCGCTTTCGCAGGAGCGCCCGGCCGACGACGGCGTTCGCGCCGGCGTCGGGCTGCGGCGCGATACGCGCCTCGAGCGCCTCGACCTGCACGAGCTGCGCAACCGCTTGCTGCACGAAGTGGATTGGAAGCTCACGCTCGGCGTGGCCGAAGTGCACGCGGAAAACGGCGACCGGCTGACCGCGACGCCATTCCAGGTGCGTGCCCGTTTCAACCAGGGTCGCACCGCGTTCAAGCTCTCCGGCGACGGCTACGACCGCCTGCGTTCCCGGGGCGAGACCGCCGCGGGCTTCGCCGACGTGAACGCGATGCTCACTCAGGTGGTGGCCGAGGATGCGGTGCTGGAGGGCGGCCTGACGCTGCCCGCCGGCGGCGAAGTGGGCAGCTCGCATGCGCGCGAGCGCGTGGGCGCGATCTATCACCATGCCTTCAGCACCCGCTGGGAAGGCCAGGTCCATGGCCGCCTCACCCGCTACGACGGCGAGCTCAAGCCGGGCGTTGCGCGCGTGCGCCGGCTCGCCCTCGTGCAGGCCGCCTACAACCTCGATGCGCCGCGCAGCGACATCGTGCTCCAGCTCCTGCGCACCCAGCGTGCGGGGTCGACCAGCGCTTCCAGCGTCGCCGCCGCCTACGAATTCCCGCTCGCGCAAAGGCGCCGCCCGCCCATGGCCTCGCTCAGCTTCACGCGCGGCATCACCTCCGGGGCGCACGACAACGCGGTGGAGGCCGACCTGTCTTTCCGGTGGTAAAAACACGGCTGTATGGACGCGCTATCCGAGGTGCTCAAGAGCCCAGGCGCCTTTGCGCTGCGCACGCTGAAGGCGTTCCGCGCGAACCAGGGGCTGCTGCTCGCGGGCGCGGTGGCGTACTACGCGCTGCTGTCGATCGTGCCCATGCTGATCCTTGTGCTCATCGTGCTGTCGCACTGGCTCGATCGCGAGTTGCTGCTGGACACGCTCGAGCGCTACCTCGGCTGGCTCTTCCCGGGGCAGGCGAAGCCGGTCGTCGGGGAGCTCGCAAGCTTCATCGAGCATCGCGAGGTGCTGGGGTGGGTGCTCGCCGGCACGATGATCTTCTTCAGCTCGCTCGCGTTCACCGTGCTGGAGAACGCGATGTCGATCATCTTCCACCACCGGGTGGCCGTGCGGCGGCGGCATTTCCTCATCTCGGCGATCCTGCCGTATTGCTGCATCCTGTTCCTCGGCGCCGGCGTGCTGTTCGCCGCGCTGGTCGCCGGCAGCCTCGAGGCGCTCGGCCAGCAGAGCATCGACTTCCTCGGCCGCTCGTGGTCGCTCGACCTCTTCTCGGCCTCGGCCCTCTACCTCCTCGGCGTCGCGGGCGAGATCCTGATCATCAGCGCGCTCTATCTCGTGATGCCGGTCGGGCGACTGTCGTTTCGCCACGCGCTCATCGGCGGCGTGGTGGCGGCGCTCCTGTGGGAGATCACGCGCCACGTCCTCGTCTGGTATTTCGCGCGGCTATCGCAAATCAGCGTGGTCTACGGTTCGCTCACCACCGCAATCGTGGTGCTCCTTTCCCTGGAGATCGCCGCGACGCTGGTCCTCTTCGGCGGCCAGGTCATCTCGGAATACGAGCGCATCGGCCGTCCCGGTGCGGCGCGCGAGCCGCAACCGATGCGCACGCCGGGCAGCTAGCGAGCCCGAACGTCCCGAGAGGATCTGCCAGCCATGGTCCGGGTGATCGAGCGTGCAGTGGTGGCGGCGCACGACATCGAGAACATCCGACGCATTGCCGCGGCCGAGCTGGTAGCTGCAAAGGGAGACGATGCGACGCCCGA
>DATLDY010000335.1:0-16122 GCA_035525655.1 Burkholderiales bacterium | reverse complement strand
GCGGCGTTCGCGGCGGACATGGATGTCGTGTTCGACGACGGAGAAGTGGTGCTCGGGGACGAAGCCGTGACCGAGAAGGTGCGCAGCGAGCCGGTGGGCAATCGCGCTTCCGAGGTCGCCAGGGTCCCGGCGGTGCGCCAGGCCCTCTTGCGGCGCCAAAGGGCGTTCCGCCGACCGCCCGGGCTGGTCGCGGACGGGCGGGATATGGCCACCGTGGTGTTCCCGGATGCCGAGCTCAAGGTGTTCTTGACAGCCGATCCGGAAATCCGCGCTGAACGGCGCTATAAGCAGTTGATAGAAAAAGGAATCGATGCTAATCTTCGCGCCCTTTCCCGTGATCTCCGCGACCGGGACGAGCGCGACGCCAAACGGGCAGTCGCGCCCCTGGTCCCGGCGTCGGATTCGCAAGTGCTCGATTCATCAGCGCTTTCGATCGACGAAGTCGTCGAGCGCATCGTCGGCTGGTGGCGCGAGAGGCAAACTGGTGGGCGCGGTTGATCGCGCCCGGTCTTCAACCTGACCCCGCGGGCGCAAGTCTGCGGTTTGAATAGGTTTTTCTTCCTTAATGGCTAGTATTTCCCCAGCACCGCAGTCCCAGAAGTCCGCACCCAAATCCGCGCCCGCCGCTGGCGGCGAATCGTTCGCCGCGCTGTTCGAGGAGAGTCTCAACCGCAAGGAAATGCGCATCGGCGAGGTGATCACCGCCGAGGTGCTGACCGTCGATGACAACTGGGTCGTGGTGAATGCGGGGCTGAAGTCGGAAAGCATCATCCCCGCGGACGAGTTCCGCAACGACGCGGGCCAGGTCGACGTCAAGACCGGCGATTTCGTCAGCGTCTCGATCGAGGCGCTGGAAGACGGCTTCGGCGCTACGCGCCTGTCGCGCGACAAGGCGAAGCGCATGGCCGCTTGGCTCGAGCTCGAGAAGGCGCTCGAGAATGCCGAGAAGGTGAAAGGCGTCATCACCGGCAAGGTGAAGGGCGGCCTCACCGTCATGACCAAGGGCATCCGCGCGTTCCTGCCCGGATCGCTGGTCGATCTGCGGCCGGTGAAGGACACCACTCCTTACGAAGGCAAGGAGATGGATTTCAAGGTCATCAAGCTCGACCGCAAGAGAAACAACGTGGTCGTGTCGCGCCGCGCCGTGCTCGAAGAGACGGCGGGTGCCGAGCGCGAGCACCTGCTCGCATCGCTGCAGGAAGGCGCCACCGTCAAGGGCATCGTCAAGAACATCACCGACTACGGCGCGTTCGTCGACCTGGGCGGCATCGACGGCCTGCTGCACATCACCGACCTCGCCTGGCGGCGCGTCAAGCATCCGTCCGAGGTGCTGAATGTCGGCGACGAGGTCACCGCCAAGGTCCTCAAGTTCGACGCCGAGAAAAACCGCGTCTCGCTCGGCCTCAAGCAGCTCGGCGAAGATCCGTGGGTCGGCATCGCACGCCGCTACCCGCAGGGCACGCGTCTTTTCGGCAAGGTGACCAACCTCACCGACTATGGCGCGTTCGTGGAAGTGGAAAGCGGCATCGAAGGCCTGGTGCACGTATCCGAGATGGACTGGACCAACAAGAACGTGCACCCGTCGAAGGTCGTGCAGGTCGGCGACGAGGTCGAGGTGATGATCCTCGAGATCGACGAGGAGCGCCGGCGCATCTCGCTCGGCATGAAGCAGTGCATGCCGAACCCGTGGGAAGACTTCGCACGCGAGTACAAGAAGGGCGACAAGGTGAAGGGACAGATCAAGTCGATCACCGACTTCGGCGTGTTCGTCGGCCTGCCGGGCGGCATCGACGGCCTCGTGCACCTGTCCGACCTGTCGTGGTCGGCGGCGGGCGAGGAGGCGGTCAAGAACTTCAAGAAGAGCGAGGAAGTCGAGGCCGTGGTGCTCTCCATCGACGTGGAGCGCGAGCGCATCTCGCTCGGCGTGAAGCAGCTCGAGGGCGATCCGTTCACCAACTTCATCGCCGGCCACGACAAGAACAGCGTCGTGCAGGGCCTGGTGAAGTCGGTCGACGCCAAGGGCGCCGTGGTCGACATCGGCGGTGCCGAAGGCTACCTGCGCGCTTCCGAGTTCTCGCGCGACCGGATCGAGGACCTGACCAAGCACCTGAAGGAAGGCGACACCGTGCAGGCGATGATCATCAACGTCGACCGCAAGAACCGCTCGATCAACCTGTCGGTCAAGGCGAAGGACCTGTCGGAAGAAAGCGATGCGATGAAGCAGCTGCGCACCGAGAACGCCGCGGCCAGCGCCGGCGCGACGAACCTGGGCGCGCTGCTGCGCGCGAAGCTGGACAAGGGCGGCGGTAACCCGCAGCAATAGCGACGACGCCCAAAGGGGGGGAATGGTCGCCATGACCAAGTCGGAACTGATCGCGCGCCTCGCCCAGCGTTACCCGCAGCTGGTGGCGAAGGATGCGGAGTACGCGGTGAAGATGATCCTCGATGCGATGACGCAGAGCCTGCTCAGCGGGCATCGCATCGAGATCCGCGGCTTTGGCAGCTTCGGGCTGAACTATCGGCCGCCGCGCACCGGCCGCAACCCGAAGTCCGGGGAGAAGGTGCACGTGCCGGAGAAGTACGTGCCGCACTTCAAGGCCGGCAAGGAGCTGCGCGAGCGGGTCGACGGCCTGACGCCCGACGAGGCCGCGGCGCCGCAGGAGCGGGCTTCGCAGCCTGTTAGATAAGGTCCCCGGGTGCGAATCGTCACCTGGGCGATCCGCCTCGTCGTATTCGTGTTGTTGATCGCGTTCGCGGCGAAGAACGTCGAGCCGGTCACGCTGCGCTTTTACTTCGACCTCGCGCTGCAGGCTCCCCTCGTCGTGCTCCTGTTCGCGTTTTTCGCCGCGGGAGCCCTCTTCGGGGTGCTGGCGGTGCTCGGCACGCTGCTGCGCCAGCGGCGCCAGATCGGCCTCCTGCGCCGGCGCGTGCCGCCCGAGGAGCCGGCGCGCCCGCCGGTGCCCGAGCTCTAGGTGAGGGCGTAAGTGGTCGAGTTCGAGTACTGGTGGCTGCTCGGCCTGCCGCTCTTCTTCGGCCTGGGATGGATGGCCGCGCGCGTCGACATCAAGCAGATCGTCACGGAGTCGCGCGCGCTGCCGCGCTCGTATTTCAAGGGCCTCAACTTCCTGCTGAACGAGCAGCCCGACAAGGCGATCGAGGCCTTCATCGAGGTAGTGAAGGTGGACCCGGAAACGGTCGAGCTGCACTTTGCGCTGGGGAGCCTGTTTCGCCGGCGCGGCGAGTATGACCGCGCGATCCGCATGCACCAAAACCTGCTCGATCGCGCCGACCTGCCGCAGGACCAGAAGATGATCGCCCTCACCGAGCTCGGGCAGGATTACCTCAAGGCGGGCATCCTCGATCGCGCCGAGGAAGTCTTCAAGAAACTGGAGAACAGCGCGCAGGGGACCGCCGCGCGCACGCACCTGCTCGAGATCTACGAGCAGGAGAAAGACTGGAAGCGCGCGATCGACATGACGAGCGAGCTGGATGCCGATCCGCGCGAGCTCGCGCAGTATCACTGCGAGCTCGCCGCCTCCGAGGCGGCGCAGTCGCGGCCCGAAGAGGCCCGCCGCCACCTCGACGCCGCGCTCGATGCGAACCGCAAGTGCGTGCGCGCCAGCCTGCAGCTCGGTGACCTGGAAAAAAACTCCGGCAACCTGGAGCGCGCCATCGAGCACTGGAAGCGCATCGAATCCCAGAACCCGGCCTACCTCGCGCTCGCCGCGCAGCGCCTGTTCGAAGCGCATCGCGACCTCGGGCTCGCGGAAGACGGGCTGCGCCTGCTTGCTAACTACCTCGAGCGCTATCCCTCCCTCGACCTCCTCGACAATGTTTTCCAGCACACCTTGGAGGCGAAAGGCCACGAAGAGGCCTACCGGCTGGTGCGCGACGAGCTGCGGCGCAATCCCACGCTCCTCGGCCTGGACCGCCTGCTCGAGGCGCAAATCGTCTCCGCCGGATCGCCGGACAAGCGCCGTGATCTGGAGCTCGTGCGCAACCTCGTGCATGGGCATACCCGGCGCCTTGCGCGCTACCGCTGTGAAACCTGCGGCTTCAAGGCGCGCCAGTTCTATTGGCGCTGCCCGGGCTGCGGCGGCTGGGAGACCTACCCGCCGCGGCGTACCGAGGAATTCGAGCTGACCCCATGAATAGATTCACATGAACGTCACGGTCATTGGAACGGGCTATGTAGGGCTGGTCACCGGCGCCTGCCTCGCGGATGCCGGCAACACGGTGTTCTGCCTGGATCTCGACGAGAACAAGATCGCGCGCCTGAACCGCGGCGAGATCCCGATCTTCGAGCCCGGCCTCGAGCCGATCGTGAAGAGAAACGAGCAGGCGGGCCGCCTGCGCTTCTCCACCGACGTGGCGGCGAGCGTGGCGCACGGCGAGATCCAGCTCATCGCGGTCGGCACGCCGCCGGGCGAAGACGGCTCGGCGGACCTGCAGCACGTCACGGCGGCGGCACGCGCCATCGGGCGCCACATGGACGGGTACAAGGTGGTCGTCACCAAGTCCACCGTGCCGGTCGGTACGGCCGACAAGGTGAAGCACGCGATCATCGAGGAGCAGAAGAAACGCCACCTCGGCAATGATTTCAGCGTCGTATCTAACCCGGAGTTCCTGAAGGAGGGCGCCGCGGTCGAGGACTTCATGCGGCCTGACCGCATCATCATCGGCTCGGACGACCCGCGCGCGGTAGGCCTGCTGCGCAGCCTTTACGCGCCGTTCCAGAGGAACCGCGAGCGCATCATCGTGATGGGCGTGCGCTCGGCCGAGCTCACCAAGTACGCCGCGAACGCGATGCTCGCGACGCGCATCTCGTTCATGAACGAGGTGGCCAACCTGGCCGAGGCGATCGGCGCGGACATCGAGGAAGTGCGTCGCGGCATAGGCTCGGATCCGCGCATCGGCTACCAGTTCCTTTACGCCGGCGCCGGCTTCGGCGGCTCGTGCTTCCCGAAGGACGTCAAGGCGCTGAAGCGCACGGCCGAGGAAGCCGGCAGGCCGCTCAAGCTGGTCGCCGCGGTGGAAGATGTGAACGAAGCGCAAAAGCACGTGCTCTCCGACAAGATCCGCACGCGCTTCGAGGACCAGTTGCGCGGCAAGCGCATCGCCATTTGGGGGCTCGCCTTCAAGGCGAACACCGACGACATGCGCGAAGCGCCGAGCCTCGCGCTGATCGATGACCTGGTGGTGGCCGGGGCGAGCGTGCGCGCCTATGACCCGGCGGCGGGCGCGGAGGCGGCGAAGATCTTTTCCGATAGCCGCAGCGTCGAAATCGTGCCGACCGCGTTCGACGCGCTCGAAGGCGCCGACGCCCTCGCCATCGTCACCGAATGGCAGGAATTCCGCAGCCCCGATTTCGCCGCGATCAAGAAGGCGCTGAAGACGCCGGCGATCTTCGACGGGCGCAACCTCTACGATCCGGCAGCATTGCGCGCCCAGGGCCTCGAGTACTACCCCATTGGCAGGAAGCAGTGAAGGCACCCGATACCGCCAAAGCCCGGGTGCTCGTCGTCGGCGATGTGATGCTCGATCGCTACTGGTACGGCGACGTCTCGCGGATCTCGCCCGAGGCGCCGGTGCCGGTGGTGCTGATCAACGAGAAGAAGGAAGACCTGAGGCTCGGCGGGGCGGCGAACGTGGCGCATAACTGCGCCGCCCTCGGCGCTCGCACGCATCTGCTGTCGGTCGTGGGCCACGACGAGTCCGGCCGGATCCTCGCCAAGCTGCTGCAGAAGCACGGGGTGAAGGCGGACCTGCACCGCGACCGCTCGATCCGCACCACGGAGAAGCTGCGCGTGATCGGCCGCCAGCAGCAGCTGCTGCGCATGGATTTCGAGCGCACCCCGTCGCGCGAGGTGCTCGCATCGAAGCTCACGCAATACCGGGCGGCGCTGGCCGATTGCGATGTCGTGGTGCTGTCCGACTATGGCAAGGGCGGCATGGCCCACATCCGGCAGATGATCCAGCTCGCGCGCGGCGCCCGGAAGCGCGTGCTGGTCGATCCGAAAGGCGACGACTATTCGCGCTATCGCGGCGCGTCGATCATTACGCCGAACCGCGCAGAGCTGCGCGAAGTCGTGGGCACCTGGGAGGACGAAGCCGACATGTCGCGCCGCGCAGAAGCATTACGCCGCAAGCTCGGCCTCGAGGCGCTTCTCGTGACGCGCGGCGAGGAAGGCATGACGCTGTTCCGTGCCGGCCGGAAGCTCCACATCAAGACCGAGGCGCGCGAAGTGTTCGATGTCACCGGCGCGGGAGATACGGTGATCGGTGCACTCGCCGTCATGCTCGCCTCCGGGGCGAACGTCGAGGCGGCCGTGAAGACGGCCAACCGCGCGGCCGGCATCGTCGTTGCTAAGCTGGGTACCGCGGTGGCGAGCCGCGAGGAAGTGTTCGGCAACGCATGACTTACTACGTCGTGACCGGCGCCGCCGGCTTCATCGGCTCGAGGATCGTGCAAGGCCTCAACCGCCGCGGCGTGACCGACATCATCGCTGTCGACAATCTTGCCCACGCCGACAAGTTCAAGAACCTGGCCGGCTGCGAGATCGCGGACTATGTCGACCAGGCCGAGTTCCTCGCCACGCTGGAAAAGTGGGAAGGCTCGGTCGAAGCGGTGCTGCACCAGGGCGCGTGCTCCGACACGATGGAGACCGACGGCCGCTTCATGATGGAGAACAACTACGCCTACTCGCGACGCCTGCTCGACTGGTGCCAGGAGGAGGAGGTCCCTCTGCTGTACGCCTCGTCCGCCTCCGTGTATGGCAGCGGTCCGGATTACCGCGAGGAGCGCGCGTGCGAGCGGCCGCTGAACGTGTACGGCTACTCCAAGTTCCTCTTCGACCAGCTCGTGCGCCTGCGGCTGGCGGAGAAGACGGCGCAGATCGTCGGCCTGCGCTACTTCAACGTCTACGGTCCCAACGAGGCGCACAAGGGACGCATGGCCTCCGTCGCCCTGCATGCATACGAAGCGCTGCGCAAGGAGGGCAAGGTGCGGCTCTTCGTCGGCTCCGACGGCTATCGCGACGGCGAGCAGCGGCGCGATTTCGTGTATGTCGACGACGTGGTGGCCGTGAACCTCTGGTTCCTCGAGCGGCGCGACGTCTCGGGCATCTTCAACTGCGGCACCGGCCGCGCGCAGACGTTCAACCGCCTTGCCGTGGCGGTGGTCAATGCCGTTAACGGCACCCAGGACACCTTGCACGACATGGTGTCGAAGGGCGTCATCGAGTACATCCCTTTCCCGCCGCAGCTGGTCGGCAAGTACCAGAGCTTCACCGAAGCGGACCTCACGAAGCTGCGCAATGCGGGCTACCCCGGCGAGTTCATGACTGTGGAGCAGGGCGTCGGGGCCTATCTGAAAGAGCTCGGACAAAAGTGAAAAAGACGGTCGAAGACTTCATCGGCGACACGCCGCTCGTACGGCTGCAGCGCCTGCCGGGCGAGGAGAACCGGCGGAACAAGAACGTGATCCTCGCCAAGCTGGAAGGCGACAACCCCGCCGGCTCGGTCAAGGATCGCCCCGCGATCTCGATGATCCGGCACGCCGAGGCGCGCGGCACGATCAAGCCCGGCGATACGCTCATCGAGCCGACCTCCGGCAATACCGGCATCGCCCTCGCCATGGCTGCCGCGACGCGAGGCTACCGGATGGTGCTGATCATGCCGGAGCATCTTTCCGCCGAGCGCCGCCAGACCATGCGCGCCTACGGCGCCGAAATCATCCTCACGCCGCAGAAAGGCGGCATGGAGGCGGCGCGAGACCTCGCCGAGAAAATGGTGCGCGACGGCAAGGGCACGATGCTCGACCAGTTCGCCAACCCGGACAACCCGCTCGCGCACTACGAGACCACCGGGCCGGAGATCTGGCGCGACACCGAAGGGCGCATCACGCACTTCGTCTCGAGCATGGGCACCACCGGCACGATCATGGGCTGCTCGCGCTTTTTCAAGGAGAAGAACCCGAAGATCCAGATAGTCGGCTGCCAGCCTGAGGAGGGCTCGCAGATACCGGGCATCCGCAAGTGGCCGGAGGCCTACCTGCCGAAGATCTATGACCGCAAGCGCATCGACCGGGTGGAGAACGTGAGCCAGGCCGAGGCCGAGGAGATGACGCGGCGGCTCGCGCGCGAGGAGGGCATCTTCGCCGGGGTGTCCTCCGGCGGGGCCATGCACGTCGCCTTGCGCATCGCGAAGGAGCTGAAGAACGCCGTGGTCGTCACCATCGTCTGCGACCGCGGCGACCGCTATCTCACGACCGGCATCTTCCCCGACTGATGACGCCGATCCTCACCTTCGACATCGAGACGGTTCCCGATTGCGCGGGAATCCGCCGGCTGTACGACCTGCCGGCCGATCTTGCCGACGTCGAGGTGGCGGAAGTGGCGTTCCAGAAGCGGCGCGTGGTCTCGAACAACGATTTCCTGCCGCCACACCTGCAGCGCGTAGTCGTGATCTCGTGCGTGCTGCGCAACGACGAGGGGATCCGCGTGTTCTCGATCGGCGAGCCCGAGGCCGCCGAGGAAGTCGCGATCCAGCGCTTCTTCGAGGGAATCAACAAGTACCAGCCGCAGATCGTGTCGTGGAACGGCCGCAACTTCGACCTGCCGGTGCTGGTGGCGCGCGGCCTGATCAAGGGCGTCACCGCCGCGTGCTTCTGGGATACCGGGCAGGACAACAAGGACTCCAAGTGGTCGAACTACATCAACCGCTTCCATGACCGGCACCTCGACCTCATGGACGTGCTCGCCATCTACGGCGGCCGCGGCTCGCCGCTCGACGAGGTGTCCCGGCTCGCGGGGTTTCCCGGCAAGCTCGGCGTGGGCGGTGCGGCGGTGTGGGAAACATTCCGCAGCGGGGCGATGGGCTCGATCCGCGACTATTGCGAGACCGACTGCGCGAATACCTACCTCCTCTTCCTGCGCTTCCAGATGATGCGCTGCGCGCTCACCAAGGCGCAGTACGAGCACGAAACCGCGCTCCTGCGCTCCTACCTGGAGAAGCAGAACCTCCCGCACTGGGGAGAGTTCCTGTCGCTCTGGAAGACCTGATCCTCGAGATCGACGGGCTGGACTCCGGCGGGCGCGGCGTCGCCCGCAAGCCTGACGGCAAGGTGGTATTCGTCGAGGGCGCCCTGCCGGGCGAGCGCGCCGCGGTGATGATCACCACCGGCGGACGCCACTTCGACCTCGCCCGCGCGACCCGATTGCTCGTCGAATCGCCCGGCCGGCGCGTGCCTCGCTGTCCGCATTTCGGCGTGTGCGGCGGCTGCGTGACGCAGCACGCCGACCTCGCCACGCAAATGCACGCGAAGGAGGATGGGCTGCTGCAGAACCTGGCGCGCATCGGCAAGGTGCATCCCGAGCGCGTGCTGCCGATGATCGCCGGCGAGGAGTGGGGCTATCGCCACCGCGCGCGGCTCTCGGTGCGCAGGGTGGAGAAAAAGGGCGGGGTGATGGTGGGCTTTCGCGAGCGGCGCTCCACCTACGTCGCCGACATGCGCGAGTGCCCGGTGCTGCCGCCGCACCTCTCGGCGCTGATCGGGCCGCTGCGCGAAATGATCGAGCACCTCTCGATCAACAGCCGGCTGCCGCAGATCGAGGTCGCCGTTGGCGACAACGCGGCGGCGCTGGTGTTCCGGCATCTGCTGCCGCTCACCGACGATGATCGCGTGCGTGTTCGAAAGTTTGCCGACCAGCACGGCGTGCACATCTGGCTCCAGCCCGGCGGGCCCGACAGCGCGCACCCGTTCCATCCGGCCGAAAGCGCGCTGTACTACGAGCTGCCGGACTTCGCGGTGCGGCTGCACTTCCGGCCGACCGACTTCACGCAGGTGAACCACGTGGTCAACCGGCTCCTCGTCGCGCGCGCCATGGAGCTCCTTGATCCCAGGCCGGGCGAGCGCATCGCGGACCTTTTCTGCGGCCTGGGCAACTTCTCCTTGCCGATCGCCCGGCGCGGCGCGCAAGTCATCGGCTTCGAGGGCAGCCGCGAGCTCGTCGAGCGGGCGCGGCAGAACGCAGCGGCGAACGACCTGGTGGCGCAGTTCGAGGTGATGGACCTTTTCTCGCCGAACTTCGTGCCATTCGGCCGCTTCGACAAGCTCCTCATCGACCCGCCGCGCCAGGGGGCGATCGAGATCGTCAAATCGCTCGACGAGTCCTCGGCGCAGCGCATCGTGTACGTATCGTGCGATCCGGCCACCCTTTCGCGCGATGCCGGCGTGCTCGTGCATACCAAGAACTACCGGCTGGTCGCCGCCGGCGTAGTGAACATGTTCCCGCACACGGCGCATGTCGAGAGCATTACACTCTTCGAAAAGGGAGGCACTCCATGAACACCACACTCGCCGCGCTCATCGTTGCGGCGGCGTTCGGCGCATCGTCCGCGAACGCCGCACCCAAGATCGAGAAGATAGTCGTCAAGCCCAATCCGGCGCAGTTCGCCTCGGGCAAGGCGCCCGAGGTCGAAATTTCGGTGTCCGTGAGCCGGAGCCGCTTCGACACCGGCGGCTGCGACGCTCGGGTCGAGTTCGGCGATGGAGACGGCCGCACGCTCGATTTCGGGGTCGCTGCGACGCGCACGGTGCGCCACGTCTACAAGAAAGGCGGCAGCTACACCGTCGTCGCGCGCGGCGGGGCGGCCACTCCGTGCGAGGGCATGCAGCAGGCGGCGCTCACCGTGACCGGCGCACCCGAACCGGCGAAGAAGGCCGAGCCCAAGAAGGCCGAGCCGAAGAAAAAGGCCGAGCCGAAGAAAAAGGCCGAGCCGAAGAAGAAGGCTGAGCCGAAGAAGAAGGCTGAGCCGAAGAAGAAGGCCGAGAAGAAAAAAGACGAGAAGAAAAAGGACGAGCCGAAATGAGCCTCCGGGCGACGCTTGCCACGCTGGTCTTTCTCTCCTGCCCGGCGTGGGGCCAGTATCCGAACAAGCCGATCCGGCTCATCGTGCCCTTCGTGCCGGGCGGGAACGTCGACATCACCGCGCGCACCGTGGCACCCGCGCTCGGCGAGGCGCTCGGCCAGCCGATCGTGATCGAGAACCGCACCGGCGCGGCCGGCATGATCGGGGCACAGGCGCTGCTCGCGGCGCCGGCGGACGGCCATACGTTGATGATGGGCTCTAACAGCTCGCTCGCCGTCGCGCCGAACCTTTATCCAAACTGGCCCTACGACCCGCTGAAAGGCATTGCGCCGATCTCCAATCTCGCGGTGACGCCGTTCGTGCTGGTGGTGAAGCTCGCGCTGCCAGCGAAGACGGTGGACGACGTGATCCGCCTGGCGAAGGAGAAGCCGGGGCAGCTCGCCATGGCGTCAGGCGGCAACGGCTCGTCGAACCAGCTGGTGGGCGAGCTGTTCCAGATGCTGACCGGCGTGAAGTTCAGCCACGTGCCTTACAAGGGCACCGGCGCCGCCCTGGTGGACCTTACGGGCGGGCAGGTCGATCTTCTTTTCGACCAGGCGAGCTCGACCGTGCCGAATGTGCGCGGCGGGAAGATCCGCGCCATTGCCGTGGCGTCGGCGGCACGCCAGGGCGCACTGCCTGAGACGCCGACCTTTGCGGAAGCCGGCCTGCAGGATTTTCAAATCGACAACTTCACCGGCCTCGTCGGACCGGCGGGCATGCCCGCCGACGCCATCGCGAAGGTTCATGCCGCGGCGGTGAAAGCGCTGGCAACGCCAGCGGTGAAGGAACGCTTTGCCTCGCTCGGCGTTCAGCCCGTTGGCAATACGCCCGAGCAATGGGGCGCCGAGATCCGCGCCGACCTCGCACGCTGGAGCAAGGTCATTAAAGCCGCGGGTATCAAGGCCGAGTAAAACCGTACAGCGCGGCGGGGTTGTCTACCAGGATGCGCCGGCGCGTGCGTTCGTCGGGCACCCAGTGCTCGAGCAGACCGAGTAGCTTAGGGTCCTCCGGCATCGCCGTCTTGATGAAGACGTGCGGCCAATCCGTTCCCCAGAGGAGCCGCTCGGGCGCGGCCTGCACCAGCGCCTTGGCAAATTTGTCGGTGTCCGCGTAAGGCATCGCACTCATCGTCAAGCGATAGGGCGCCGTGAGCTTGACCCAGGCCTTGCCGTCCTTCATGAGGCGCAATAGCGCCTGGAAACCAGGCTCGGCGGTGCCCTTCGCTGCAGGCACGTAGCCGAGGTGGCCAAAGACCACCGGCACCGGAAAATCGGCGAGCTGGCGGTCGAGCTGCGGGAATTCGTTCACGTGCATCAGGAACTCGACGTGCCAGCCGAGCGGCGCGATTTTTATCGCCAGCTTCCTCAGCTCGTCGAGCGGCAGCTCGCCCTTGCCGTCCTTCAGGTCGACGATGTTCTGCCGCACGCCGCGCACGCCCGCCTGATGCAGGTCGTCGAGCTCGCGCGCATGGATGTTGTACGGCACCACGGCGACGCCGCGCAGGCGTGCGCGGTCCTGGCCCAGCGCGTCCAGCATGGCGCGGTTGTCGGTACCGTAAATGCTCGGCTGCACGAGGACGCCGCGCTCCATGCCGAGCGAGTCGAGCATGCGCCGGTATTCGGCCGGCAGCGCGTCCTCCGGCGTATAGAGCCGGTTGGCCGCATACGGGTAGCGGCTTTCCGGCCCGCATACGTGGGCGTGGCAGTCGCAGGCGCCGCGCATATCAATAAAAAAGGCGCCCGCAGGCGCCTTTTTCGTCACGCGATGGGTAGATCAATCCCGATCGCCGCCGACGATGCCGAGGATGCTCAGCAGGTGGACAAAGATGTTGAACAGGCTCATGTACACGCCGGTCGTCGCCATGATGTAGTTCGTCTCGCCGCCGCGCACGATGCGGTTGAGGTCATACAACAGGAACCCCGAGAAGACGACGATCACCAGCGTCGAGATGGTCAGCGCGAGCGCTGGGATCTGCAGGAACATGTTGGCGAACATCGCCACGATGAGCGCGATCATGCCGACGAACAGGAACTTGCCCATGAAGCTGAAGTCCCGCTTGGTGGTGGTCGCGATCGCACTCATGGCGAAGAAGATGATGCCGGTCCCGGCCGCGGCATAGCTGACGAGCTGCACGCCGTTGCGCAGGGCGAGCACGTGGTTGAGGAGCGGCCCCAGGAACCAGCCGAGGAGGCCGGTCATCAGCAGGAGCAGCGCCACGCCGACGCCGCTGTTACGGTTGGCGGCGATGCCGACCTGGAGTCCGATCACCGCCACGAACATCACCACCATGCTTATGATGGGACTCGCCGTGATGATGCTGCTGGTCGCCATGCCGATAAAGGCGCCGATGATCGTCGGCACCATCGTGACGGCGAGCAGAAGATACGTATTGCGCAGGACTTTCTGGCCCTGCTCGGCGCTCGCGATGTCCTGCGCCGGTTCGTAGCCGTATCCCGGCTGGACCGGCTGACCGTCTGTGCGTATGGGTTTGAGTTCCATCAATCCTCCTTGTTATGCATATAAGACTACCAAACCGGCCCTAAGTTGCAATGTCTGGTGCCTAACATGCGGGCGCATCAGGCTTTTTTCAAGGTCCGGCGGGTAAAATCGTTTCAAGCGGAGAGTTGGCAGAGCGGTTGAATGCGGCGGACTTGAAATCCGCTAGCCTGCAAGGGCTCGGGGGTTCGAATCCCTCACTCTCCGCCACTCCCAACTCCCGTCGGGTGATTTCCTTGCTATCCAAATGCAGGCCGATGCCGCGATCGTGGGCGGAGGGCTCGCGGGCCTGTCCTGCGCGGTGGCCCTTTCGGACGCCGGCCTGCGCGTAATCGTGCTCGAGGCGACGGGCGAGCTTGGCGGGCGCGCGCGCAGTTGGAGCCATGCGGCGTCAGGCGATGTCGTCGATATCGGGCCGCATATCGTCCACAGCGAATACGCCAACTTCTTCTGGCTGCTCGAGCGCCTCGGTACCCGCAGCCGCATTACCTGGCAACCCGGCAAGCTGATCACCCTCGGCACGCGGCCCGCGACGGTGCTGCGACACAGGCCGCTGCCGCCGCCTTTGAGCCTGCTGCCGGATCTCGCGCGGGCGCCGGGCCTGAGCGTGCGCGACCTGTGGTCGAACAACCAGCCGACGTGGCGCGCGATGAAGTTCGGCGAGGAGGATGTTGCCGAGCTCGATGGCATCCCAGCACTGGACTATTTGCGCCGCGCCGGCGTGACCGAGCCGATGATCGACTGGTTCTGGCGCTTCGCGACGATGGCGGTGATGAATGTGCCGCTCGAGGAGTGCTCCACGGCAGCGCTCCTTCGCGTGCATGCGCAGCTTATTGGGCGGCGCGGCCTGCACTTCGGATTTCCGGCGGTCGGCCTGTCTGAGCTGTACGTCGCGCAAGCGGAGCATGTGATTCGAGCCGCCGGCGGCGAGGTCGTGCGAAATGCGAGGGCGCGTAGCGTTATCCATCGTCAAGGGGTGCATTACGTGTCGACCGAAGACGGGCGCGAAGCCGCGGCGCGCCATTGCGTCCTGGCGTTGCCGCCGCAGGAGCTCGAGGCGCTGCAGCCCGGGCTCGCGGAGACTTCTGCGTTCCAGCCCAGTCCTTACGTCAGCTCTTATCTGTGGTTCGACCGCAAGATCACTAGCGAGCGCTTCTGGGCGCTGCCGTGGTCGCCCGAGCGCCTCAACTACGACTTCTACGATCTTTCCAACATCCGCCCCGGCTGGGAATCGCGGCCTTCGGTAATTGCGTCCAACATCATCTACAGCCATCGCGTTGCCGGCAGCAACGATTCTGCAATCGTCGAGGCCACCGTGCGCGAGATCGCCGCCTTCGCGCCGCAAGTCGCCCACGCCCGGCTGATCCATGCGGACGTGCACCGCATTCCGATGGCCATTACCTGTCCGAAGCCCGGCACCGAGCTCAAGCGGCCGCCAACGCGCACGCACATCCCGGGCTTGCTGCTCGCCGGGGACTGGCTGCGCACCCGGTTGCCTTCGTCGATGGAGAGCGCCGTGCGCTCGGGATTGCTCGCCGCGGAAGCCGTGCTCGAGGACGGCGGCCGGGCGCGCCGACTGGCGCTCGCGCCGCGTGCGACGGATGGACTAGCCGGCCTCGTACGGCGCATTACCCGGGCCATTCGTCGTCCGGGACCTGTTCTTGCTTGAGCGGCTTGCATGAACTCCCTGCTCACCAGGATTGCTCCCAGCATCACGGACATGATCCGTGCCGATCACACGCGTGTCCTCGCGACGTTCCATCGCTACAAGTTGCATACCTCGGTCGCGACCAAACGGGCGCTCGTCGGCAGCATTTGCCTGTCCCTCGAGGTGCACGCGCAGGCGGAGGAAGAGATTTTCTACCCCGCCATGGCAAGCGTCGATACCGCGCAGGTGGGCAAGCTCATTCCCGAGCACGACAAGATGCGCAACCTGATCGCGGCCCTGCGCAGCATGGACGCGGCGGGCCCGCAATACGACGCCACGGTGATGGAGCTGATGCGCGAAGTCATGCATCACGTCGCCGACGAGGAGACGGTCCTGCTGCCCGAAGCCGAGCGCGTGCTCGGTGATCGCCTGGGCGAGCTCGGCGGCCGGATGATGAAGCGCCGCCTCGAGCTGATGGCGCCGCACGCCGGCGAGATGACGCGCCAGAAGGCGCGCGCCATGCCGAAGAGCAACCTGCTGCTCGCCGCCGGCGCGCTCGTCGCAAGCGTATGGCTGGTGCGGCACATGCGCCGCTACGCCTGATGGACGCGACCCACATCTATTGCGCCCGCTGCCGGGCAATCCAGACGGTCAGCTTCGATCGCCTGCTTCCGAAGGAGGAGGCGATGGGCACCGCGGCGCGCTGCTCGCAGTGCGGATGGGTCGCCTTCACGATGATCCGCGAGGCGCGCGTGTACTGCGACGTATGCGACGAGATCCGCCCCGCGCTCCTCCACGAGTATCGGCCCGCGGGATCGCTGTCCGGCGGCCTCGTGCGCTGCGCCGTGTGCTACGCGAGCCGCGCGCGGCTTTACGGCAGCAAGGTCGCCAAGACTTAGAGAAATCGGGGTCAGAGCCCGAATTCCGGCAACGCGTAGCTTAGGAAATCGGGCTCTGACCCCGATTTCTCTAAGTCTTGGCGACCTTGCTGCCGTAAAGCCGCGCGCGGCTCGCGTAGCACACGGCGCAGCGCACGAGGCCGCCGGACAGCGATCCCGCGGGCC
>DATLDY010000334.1:0-7445 GCA_035525655.1 Burkholderiales bacterium | reverse complement strand
GTCGATCTTTAAGAGATTCGAAGCCGTGATTTCGTCGAAGTTGAGGCCGTAGGGATTGATCAGGAAGTGGTGCTCGGGCCCGGGAATGCGCGCGCTGATGTGCGTGTAGATGAGCTCCGACCAGCCGAGGTGGTCGGCGATGCGGTAGGCGGCGGCGAGCTGTTCGCGCAGTTGCGTTTCGACATTACTTCTGTCTTTGAAGGCGACTACGGTTTTCATGCCGCCTTCTTCGCCGCCCCTGCCGTAGCGGCCCCCGCCTGGTGGTACGGCCGCAGCGCGGGGCCGGCGTGGGTCTGCTCGAGGAAGAACTTCTGCATGTCCCAGGCGCCCGTCGGGCAGCGCTCGGCGCACAGGCTGCAGTGCAGGCAGACGTCTTCGTCCTTGACCATTACCCGGCCGGTTTTCAGCTCGCCGGAGACATAAAGCGGCTGGGTGAGGTTCCTGGCCGGCGCATTCAGGTGATTGCGCAGGACGCTTTCTTCGTCGTTCTTCACGAAGGAGATGCAGTCCATCGGGCAGATGTCGACGCAGGCGTCGCACTCGATGCACAGCGTGTCGCTGAACACCGTTTGCACGTCGCAGTTGAGGCAGCGCTGCGCCTCTTTCCACGCGGTGGCGACGTCGAAGCCGAGCTCGACCTCCATCTTCACGTTCTTGAGCGTGGCCTTCACGTCGGCCCAGGGAACTTTGTAGCGCGTGTCCCCCGCGATCTCGTTGTCGTAGCTCCACTCGTGGATGCCCATCTTCTGCGACAGCACCGTGACGCCCGGAGCCGGCCGATCTTCAATCTTTTGATTGGTTAAAAACTTGTCGATGGACAACGCGGCGTCGTGGCCGTGCGCGACCGCCCAGATGATGTTCTTCGGGCCGAAAGCCGAGTCGCCGCCGAAGAAGATGTTCGGCACGCTGGACTGGAACGTCGCCTTGTTAAGCGCCGGCAGGCCCCATTTGTCGAACTGGATCCCGGTATCGCGCTCGATCCACGGGAAGGAGTTTTCCTGGCCGACGGCGACGAGGACGTCGTCGCATTCGAAGAACTGGTCGGGCTCGCCGGTTGGCACGAGGTCGCGCTTGCCCTTGGCGTCGAACACGGCCTTCACCTTCTGGAACGTCATGCCGGTCAGGCGGCCATTCGAGTGCTGGAAGGTCTTCGGGACCAGGAAATTCAGGATGGGGATGCCCTCGTGCTGCGCGTCTTCCTTCTCCCAGGGGCTCGCCTTCATCTCGTCGAAGCCCGAGCGCACGATGACTTTCACGTCCTCGCCGCCGATGCGCCTGGAGGTGCGGCAGCAGTCCATCGCGGTGTTGCCGCCGCCGAGCACGATGACGCGCTTGCCGATCTTGGTCGTGTGCCCGAAGGACACCGAGGAGAGCCAGTCGATGCCGATGTGGATGTTCTTCGCCGCTTCCTTGCGGCCGGGGATGTCGAGGTCGCGGCCGCGTGGGGCGCCGGTGCCGACGAAGATGGCGTCATAACCTTCGCTCATCACCTGCTTGAGTGAGTCGACCTTGCGCTGCTTGAAGGTCACGCCGAGGTTCAGGATGTAGCCCACCTCCTCGTCGATCACTTCCAGCGGCAAACGAAAGCGCGGGATCTGCGACCAGATCATGCCGCCGGCGCGCGGGTCCTGGTCGAAGATCGTGACGTCATATCCGAGCGGCGCGAGGTCGCGCGCGACGGTGAGCGAGGCCGGGCCGGCGCCGATGCAGACCACCTTCTTGCCGTTGGAGCGGGTTTTCTTGCCGGCGGCGATGCGCTTGGCGACGTCGTCGTTGTCCTTGTAGTCGGCCGTGACGCGCTTGAGGCGACAGATCGCGACGGGCTCGGGCTTGGTCTGGTTCTCTTCTTCCACGCGGCCGCGGCGGCACGCGGGCTCGCAGGGACGGTCGCACGTCCTGCCCAGGATCCCGGGGAAGACGTTCGACTTCCAGTTGACCATGTACGCATCGGAGTAGCGGCCGGATGCGATGAGGCGGATGTATTCGGGGACCGGAGTGTGGGCCGGGCAGGCCCACTGGCAATCGACGACTTTGTGGAAGTAGTCTGGGTCTTTGATGTCGGTCGGCTGCACGGCGCTCCTGGACGCGGGTTTTACAAGCGGGTGATTTCTTATCCCCGCCAGTTTACCCGCGATACGGCTTAGATTTCAGGCGCCTACGCGGATTTCCGGGGCTCCGGCCGCGCTGCGTTGCGCGCCCACCTCATAGAACACGTGGACGTAGTGGGTCACTTTGCCGGCAGGGTCTTTCACGGCGCGCAGGCTGCGCCATTCCCGGTAGATGGTGCCGTTCTTGCGCCGGCTCCAGGTGGTGCCGGACCAGTAGCCGTTGCGCGCCACGGCCTCGAAGGCCTGTTGGTAGAACTCCGGCGGGTTGAGGCCGCTCCTCGTCTGCGTCGCCGGCTGGCCGAGGACGTCCTCGCGCGGGTAGCCGGTGATCTCGGTGAAGGCGCGGTTCACGTTGACGACGGTGCCGTCGGCGGCGGTGATCATGATGGCCTCGGCCATGCCCTCGAGCGCATGGGCGGCGAGCAGCATGCGCTCCTCGCTCGCGCGCAGGTCGGTCACATCGCGCGAGACGAGCAGGAAGTTATCGGCCACGGGCTGCAGGTGCGAGCGGTACTGGCGCATGCGGCCGTCGCGGTCCACGAGGCGCAGCGGCAGGTCGCGGGCCTTGCCGGTCAGCAGCGCCTTGCGCAGGGCCTCGGCGTCGTCCGGATGCAGCCGCGCAAAGGCGTCCCCGTCCACGCTGAGCTCGGCGGTGTCGAGGATGCGGCCGTACGAGGGGCTGGTGTAGACCCATTTGCCCTTCTCGCTCACCATCGCGACCAGGTCGTCGGCGTTCTCGGCGATCAGCCGGTAGCGCTCCTCGCTCTTGGCGAGCTCGGCGCGCGCGGCGAGCAGGCGCCGGTTCTGCCGCCAGACGACGTAGCCGACCGAGCAGGTGTAGCCCAGGCCGCCGACCAGGCTGAGGAGCGTCACCCAGGGTCCGGTATGCGGCGTAAGGCGCCACTCGCCGATCAGGATCCACAGTCCCGCGCCGACGGCGCTGCAGCCGAGCGCGACCAGCGCGCCCGTCGCGCCGCGGTTCACCACCGCATTGAGGGTGGCCGCGCCGATCATCATCCAGGTGATCCACAGCGGGAAGCCGAGGTAGGCCGACCAGGCGCCGAGGAGCGCGGAGTCGAGGAGCAGGTTGTCGCGCTCCGCGGCGCTCGGGCGGCTCGAGCGCACCGCGCGCCAGTAGACGACGTGCGGGTAGACCACGAACTGCAGCACGAGGAGCGTCCACGCGATCGGGCCGGCGTGGCGCGTCCAGAGGTAAAGGCCGATGGTCAGCAGGCACCACGCAAAGGCGCCGCTGCGCACGGTGTGGTTGATGGTGACGAGGGTGGGCGCCGCGCTCACGCCGCTCCTCCGGCCTGCGGCAGGGCGCTCATGCCGCTGCGCGGGGCGCCGACTTCGTAGAACACATGGATGTAGTGCGTGATGGCGCCGGCCGCATCCTTCGCCGCGCGGATGCTGCGCCACTCGCGGTACACGGTGCCGTTCTTGCGCCGGTTCCAGCTGGTGCCCGACCAATGGCCGTCGCGATGCACCGCGGCGTAGGCGCTGTCGAAGAAATCGGAGGTCTGCAGGGCGTTGCGCACCATCTTCTCCGGCTGCCCCATCACGTCGTCCCTGGCGTGGCCGGTGATGTGCGAGAAGGCGCGGTTGACCGTGACGATGGTGCCGTCGGCCGCCGTGATCATGATCGCCTCGGTCATCCCTTCGAGGGCGTGCGCGGTGACGAGGAGCTTCTCCTCGCTCTCGTGCAGGTCGGTCACGTCGCGCAGCGCCAGCACGAGCCGTGCCGCGGGCTTGGGCTCGCCCTTGACCGGCTGCACCACCGCCTTGTAGCGGCGCATGCGGCCTTGCCCGTCCACCAGGCGCAGGTCGAGCTCGCGCGCCTTGCCGGTCGCCGCGGCGCGCAGGAGCGCATTGCGCCCGGCATCGGCGTCGTCGGGATGCACGCGCTCGAAGGCGTTGCCCCCGGCGTTGCGGTCCCCTGCCGGCAGCACCGGCTCGAACGACGGGCTGGTGTAGAGCCAGCGCCCGTCGCGATCGACGATGGCGATCAGGTCGGCGGCGTTCTCGGCGAGCAGGCGATATTGCGCCTCGCTGTCGCGCACCTGGCCGCGCAGCTTGTGGACCACGCCGCCGATGGCCGCGCTATAGCCGAGCGAGCCGAGGAAGCAGAGCGCCGTCACCAGCGGGCTGGTCTCGGCGAGCACCTCGAAGCCGCCGAAGGCGAGGCCGACCGCCGCGCCCATGCAGAAAGCCGCGACCGACCACGCGCCGCGCACCAGTCCGAACACCACGGCGGCGTTGAGCGAGGTGCTGAAGATCGCGCCGTAGGCGAGCCAGAGCGGAAAGTGCAGCGCGCCGATCCACACGCCGAGGAGCGCGGCGTCGGTGAAGAGGTTGATCGCCTCGGCGCGCCGCGAGCTCGCCGCGCGGATCGCGTGCAGGTAGGCGAGGTGCGGATACACCAGGAACTGCGCGACGAGCGCGATCCAGAAAGCCGCGCCGAAGCCGTGGTGCCAGCCGTGGATCGAAAGGACGAGAAAGCTGTACGCAAACGATCCCGCCCGGATGGCGTAATTGATCCGCGCCATCGGATGCGTGCCGTTGCGCTGCATAGGAGGGGAGGGTATAGCCCTGCGGGTCCTGTTCCGCGCCCGGTGTGTCAACCTGTGTCAGGCCGAGCTATAGTGCCTTTGCCATGACTACCCAACTCGAATCCCTGCGCCAGCACTCCCTCGTCGTCGCCGACACCGGCGACATCGAGGCCGTGGCGCGCTGGAAGCCCCAGGACGCCACCACCAATCCCTCCCTCCTCCTCACCTCCGCGCAAGACCCGCGCTTCCGCCACCTCGTGGACGGCGCGATAAAGGAAGCCCGGGGCGACACCACGGCCGCGATGGACGGTCTCTTCGTGCAATTCGGGCGGGAGATTCTCAAGCACGTCGCCGGCCGCGTCTCGACGGAGGTCGACGCCCGGCTGTCATTCGACGCCGAAGCCTCCATCGCGCGCGCGCGGCGCTTGATAAGCCTCTATGAGCGCCACGGCGTGTCCCGGGAAAAAGTGCTGATCAAGCTCGCCGCCACGTGGGAAGGCGTGCGCGCCGCGCAGTTGCTCGAGCGCGAGGGCATCCACTGCAACATGACGCTGCTCTTCTCGTTCGCCCAGGCGGTGGCGTGCGCCGATGCCGGCGTCACCCTGATCTCGCCATTCGTCGGGCGCATCTACGACTGGCACAAGGCCGCGCGCAAGGTCGACGACATCGCGATCGACGACGATCCCGGCGTCGCCTCGGTGGCGCGCATCTATACGTACTACAAGAAGCACGGCTTCAAGACGCAGGTGATGGGCGCGAGCTTCCGCAAGACCGAGCAGATCCTGGCGCTCGCCGGCTGCGACCTCCTCACCATCGCGCCGGACCTGCTGGACAAGCTGGCGAAGGCGCCCGGGCCAGTGGAAAAACGCTTGTCCCCGGAGAAAGCAAAGGCCGAGAACGTCGCCAAGATCGCGATGGACGAGAAGACCTTCCGCTGGATGCACAACGACGATGCCATGGCGACCGACAAGCTCGCCGACGGCATCCGCCGCTTCGACGCCGACGCGCGCAAGCTCGAGCGCCTGATCATCTCCCTCGCCGCCGCCACTCCCGCCACCGCTTGATCGGACCGTTAATTCCGTACCCGGTACGTAATTAATTCGTCAGGGTGGAAGACGGCGGTTTCGCCGCACCCACTGCCACGCGAGGCCGAGGAGATAGAGCGCTGCGGGAACGCCGATGCCGAGCAGGATCGGGCGCCACGCTTTGCCCTCCTCTTCCGAGAAGGCGATGATTGTGCCGGCATTGAGCGCCGACACGACGACCCAGATCACGGTGAAAAGCAGCCAGAGCTTTTTCCAGGGCACGACGCGATTATTGCCCTGACAAAATAATTACGTACCGGGTACGGAATTAGCGGAGGTTGAGGCGGCGCGCGCGCTCGAGGTCGTCGGTGGCGCGGTGGAGCTCGTCCTGCGCCTGCTTGCGGGCGGAGTCGCGCAGGCTGGCTTCGATCAGCATGTCGCGGCCGACGTGCGGCGCGAGGCGCTGCTCGGCGTCGGGCAGCGTGAAGAGCAGCTGCTCGAGGCCCTTCAGCGCCAGGCTCAGGTTGAAGTGATCGTCCTCGACGCGCTTCTTGAGGGCGAGGGCGTTGCGCATCCAGGCGTCGTTGCGATGGGCCGCATGCGACATGTGGCCGGCGAGCGCCTGGCGGCTCGCGGCGGCCTGGCGCGATAGCCGCTCGATATCCGCCCGCCGGCGCGCGATCTCGCGCGCGCCGAGGATGTAATGCTCCGCCGCGTCGGCCAGCTTCGGGTCGCGCGGCGCCTTTGCCGACTGCAGGTTCGCATCCAGCGCCGTCACCATGTCGGGCGCTGCCTTCTCCGAAAGCACCTTGCGCAGCTTGTCGGTCGTGTCGGCGACGAGCTCCTTCACGTGGCGCTGCTGCGCCCGCTTTTGCGCCGCTGCATAGGCCATGTAGGCGAGCGTGGCGACGACGGCCGCAAGGACTATGACGGCAACGACGGCTAGGTTCCGCTTGGGCATGCGCCGAGGATAACCCGGCCGGCGGGCACGCCGCGTGCAGGCATGCGATGCATGCCCCGCCGCCACCTCTTCGACAACGGCTACCCGGTCTGCTCCGCCACGCTCGTCGCCGGCAGCGAAGTGCTGCTCGCGCTGGCGCGTCGCTCGCTGGTGCTGTCGCGCGACCGCTTCGCCGCGACCTCCATCCTTTTCGAGAAATCGACGCGCTCGCTGGCGCAATCGAATGCGCTGTGCCGCTACACTCGCCTACTGACCGATGCCACCCGCCCGAAGACTCATCGAGGAATCGAAGCAGCTCCTGATGCGCAGCCGAGAGAGCGCGCAGCTCGCCCGGCGCCGCATCAACTCTAGCCGCGGCCTGCTGTCGCAAACCGAAGACACGGTCGTGCGCACGGCCTCGAGCGTCACCGCGGCCCGCTGGTCCTCACGGTAGCGTCGGCGCGCTTCCACAGCTCCGGCAGCAGCTCCGCGCCGAGCCCGGGTCCCGGCGGCTTGCCGAACATCCCGCGCTGCGGCTGCGGCACGTGCGTGACGAGCTCCTTGTACCACCCCGTATAGAACGCCCGGACGGACTCCTGCACCAGCGCGTTCGGCGCATGGATCGAGAAGTGCAGCGACGCGAGGAACACGATCGGCCCGGTGCAGTCGTGCGGCGCGACGGGAAGCTGCCACGCATCGGCGAGCGCGGCGATGCGCCGCGCCTCGCTGATGCCGCCGCACCACGCGAGGTCGAACATCACGATGCCCGCGACGCCGGTCTCCAGCAGATCCTTGAAGCTCCAGCGCCCGGCGAGGATTT
>DATLDY010000332.1:0-23176 GCA_035525655.1 Burkholderiales bacterium | reverse complement strand
TCGGCGATCAGCTTCACTTTCGACAGCACCGGATCCTGGAGGCAAGCCTTCATGAACCCGTTGTGCGTGTCGAAGCCGCTCGGCTCGCGCGCGAGGATCGTGCCGAGGTCGAAGCGAAACCCATCGACGTGCATGTCCTCGACCCAGTAGCGCAGGCTGTCGGCCACCATCTGGATGACCCGCGGATGCGACAGGTTGAGCGTGTTGCCGGTGCCGGTGTCGTTGATGTAATAGCGCTTCTTATCCGGAATCAGGCGGTAGTAAGAGGCGTTGTCGATGCCCTTGAAGGACAGCGTCGGCCCCTTCTCGTTGCCTTCGGCCGTGTGGTTGTAGACCACGTCGATGATCACCTCCAGCCCGGCATCGTGGAAGCGCGCCACCATCTCCTTGAATTCCTGCAGCGTCTTGGCTGCCTCGGCGGCGTAGCGCGGGTCCGGCGCAAAAAAGCCGATCGAGTTGTAGCCCCAGTAGTTGGTGAGCTTGCGCTCGAGCAGGAACGAGTCGTTGATGAAGGTATGGATCGGAAGCAGCTCGACCGTGGTGATGCCGAGCGCCTTGACGTACGCGATGACGTCCTTGTGCGCGAGTCCGGCGAACGTGCCGCGCTGCCCTTCCGGTACCGTGGGGTGCAGCTTGGTGAAGCCGCGCACGTGGGTCTCGTAGATGATGGTGCGGTCCCAGGGCACGGGCTTCCACACCTTTTCGCGCTTCCAGTCGAAATCCGGGTCGACGACCACTGACTTCGGCATGAAAGGCGCGCTGTCGCGCTCGTCGAAAGTGGTGTCCTCCTCGCCCATCTTGTAGCCGAAGACCGCCGGGTCCCATTTCAGCTCGCCGATGTGCGCCCGCGCGTACGGGTCGAGGAGCAGCTTGTTCGGGTTGAAGCGGTGGCCTTCCTCCGGCTTGTAGGGGCCGTGGACACGGAAGCCGTAGATCTGCCCGGGACGGATGCCCGGCACGAAACCGTGCCAGATCTCGTCGCGGTATTCCGGCAGCTCGATGCGCGCGGTCTCGGTTTTTCCGGACGGATCGAACAGGCAGAGCTCGACTCGGGTGGCGTGTGCGGAGAAGAGCGCGAAGTTGACGCCCTCCCCGTTCCAGTGCGCGCCCTTGGGATAGGGAAGACCTTCCCGGACGGCAGAGAGCTTGAGTTCGGGAGCATTCATAGGATCAGGCAACGGTACGCAAACCGCGTGCCGCATGAATGCCCGGAAAACCGGCCGGCGGTAGGCCGTCCGGCCTACTTGTTCAGCCGCAGAGGATCAGATTGGCGAACTGGACCAGCATTGCCGGCTGCAAGTAGGCGGCAAACGCTCCAGCGCTAGCCAGAACCAGACTCGCGCCGACAGCCGCCCGGAGCCATAGCTCCTTCATGCGCGCGCCAGCCCACGCTCGGAGATCGGGCGCTCGTTCACCGGCAGGTGCACAAGGCCGGCGAAGATGCCGAGGGCGGCGGAGATCATGAAGACGCCATTGTAAGACCCCGTAGTGTCGTAGAGGTAGCCGGCGAGCCAGATGCCGCAAAAGCTGCCGATCTGGTGGCCGAAGAAGACCAGGCCGGTGAGCATCGCCATGTAGCGCAGGCCGAAGATCTGGCCGACCAGGCCGTTGGTGAGCGGGATGGTGCCCAGCCACATCAGCCCCATCAGCACCGCAAAGGAGTAAAGCGTGACGAGCGACAGCGGGAACAGGATGAGCGGCAGCATGATGAGCGCGCGCAGGAAATAGATGGTGGCGAGGAGCCGCTTCTTGCTGAAGCGCCCGCCCAGCCAGCCGCAGATGAACGAGCCCACCATATTGAATAGCCCGATGAGCGCGAGGGCCATCATGCCGTGCCGAGGCGCGAGGCCGGCATCGGCGACGAAAGCCGGCAGGTGCACGCTGAACATCAGCAGCTGGAACCCGCACACGAAGTAGCCCCAGAAAATGAGGTGGAAGCTGCGCTCACGCCAAGCCTCGCGCAGCGCCGCACCGATCGATTGGCTGCCCGCCAGCGCCGCCGGGCGGCCGCGCAACGCTGCCGAGAACGGGACGATGCCCGCGGCCAGCACCGCGAGTCCGACCAGCGCCATCTTCCAGTCGAGCCAGCCGATCAGCCACTGGCTCACCGGCAGCAGCGCGAACTGCCCGAACGAGCCCGCCGCCGTCGCGATGCCGAGCGCGGTGCTGCGTTTTTCGATCGGTGCGACGCGCGCAATCACGGCGAGGACAACGCCGAACGTGGTCCCGGAAAGCGCGAAGCCAATGAGGAACCCCGCCCCGAGCTGCAGCTTGAGCGCCGTATCGGCAAAGGCCATTGCGACCAGCCCGAGCACGTAGAGCACCCCGCCCGCGCCGACGACGCGTGCGGCGCCATACCGATCGGCGATGGCACCCGCCACCGGCATCAGCGCGCCCCACAGCAGGTTTTGCAGCGCGAGCGCGAAGGAGAAGATTTCGCGACCCCAGCCGTACTCGAGGCTCATCGGCTGCAGGAACAGGCCGAACGCAGCCCGCACGCCAAACCCGAGGAACAGGACCAGGCAGCCGCAGGCGAGTACCAGCCTCACAGTTTCTCCACCTGTGGAAGATTACAAGCCAGGATCGCCTTGCGCAGCGCCTCGATCGCTTCCGGTCGCGGATAGCTGCGCCGCCAAGCCAGGCCGACCCGCCTCGTCGGGGTCGGACGCGTGAACGGTAGGATGCGGATCAGGTCGCCGGGACCGTTATTCGGACCGATCGAGGTCGAAGGCAGCACGGTCACGCCCACGCCGCTCGCCACCATCTGCCGGATCGTCTCGAGCGAACCGCCTTCGATCGCGCGCGTGCGCGTTGTGTGGCAGAACTCCAGCACCTGGTCGCGGAAGCAGTGGCCCTCGCCCAGCAGGAGCAGGCTCTCGCGCGCCAGCTCCTCCGAGCTCACGCGCTTTCGCCCTTCCCATGGATGCCCTTTGGGCACGGCAATGAAAAAAGGCTCGTCGTAGACCGCCCGCGTCTCGATGCCCGGCTCGTCGAAGGGCAGCGCGATCAGGATCACGTCGACTTCGCCGCTCTTCAGCGCATCCGCAAGCCGGTGCGTGAAGTTCTCCTGGATGTGGAGCTGCATCGCCGGCGCCACGCGCCGCAGGATGGGGATCAGCCTCGGCAGCAGGTACGGCCCGATCGTATAGATGGCGCCGAGGCGCAACACACCGGCGAGCGGATCGCGCCCCGCGGCGGCGAGGTCCTTGATGCGCGACGCTTCCTCGAGCACGCGCTGCGCCTGCGCGACGATCTTCTGCCCCGCCGGCGTGATCGTCACCTCGCCGGGCCCGCGCTCGAACAGCGTGACGCCGAGCTCCTCTTCCAGCTTCTTCACCGCAACCGAAAGCGTGGGCTGCGACACGAAGCTCGCTTCGGCTGCGCGGCCGAAATGCCGCTCGCGCGCCACCGCGACGATGTAGCGCAGCTCGGTGAGCGTCACTTCTTCCTGGAAAGGAAGTACAGCGGGATGCCGGCAGCCATGACCACCAGCCCCGCCAGCACGGCCGCACCGAACTTCGGACCGTAGTCCGGATTACGGACGTAGTCGATGCTCGAATAGAGCATGTACGCGCACATCAGCGTAAAGGCCGCCGGAACGAGGGGGTGCAGCGGCACGCGGAATGCCGGCGCTTCGCCGCCTTTGCGCCGGAAGATGAACAGCGTCAGGCTGGTGAGGAGGAAAAACGTCCAGAAGACCGGGGACGTATACGCCACCATGGCGTTGAAGCCGTCCGGCGTCGCCGCCGACGCCGCGACGAGGACGAGCGTGATGACGCCTTGCACGATGAGCGCATTCGCCGGCGTGCTGCCGGCCTCGCGCCAGGCGCCGAGCGCCCGGAACATCGTGAAATCGCGGCCCATCGCGTAGTTCGTGCGCGCGCCGGTGAAGATCGCCGCGTTGATGGTCGTCAGCACGGAGACACAGACAAGGAGCGCTAGCAGCACGGCCGCCTTGTCGCCGGCAATGGCACGCATCACGTCCGCTGCGACTGCTTTCGAATCCTTGATGCCGGCGTGCCCCAGCACAGCGAGATAGCCGAGGTTCACCAGCAGATACAGCGCCGTGACGATCAGCACACCCCCGACGAGGATGCGCGTCATGTTGCGCCGGGCATCGCGCACTTCACCCGCCAGATACGCCGCCTCGTTCCAGCCGCCATAGGCGAGCAGCACGAAGATCATCGCAAAGCCGAACGAAGAGAGCGAACCTCCACCCGCCGATGGCTTCGGCGGAGCGCCACCGACCATCAGGGCGGCGATGGAAAAGATCACCAGGCCGGCGATCAGGGCCGTTTCCATCAGCTTCTGCAGCATCTTCGACTGCAGCGTGCCGGCGAGATTGAGAAGCGTGAGCACGGCGACGGCGATCCCCGCCCAAAGCGCAGAGCTGTGCCCGGGCAGGCGGAAGATCTCCGACGCATAGTCGCCGAACACGAACGCCACCGCGGCGATCGCGCCGGTCTGGATCACGGTCATGCGCGACCAGGCGAAGAGGAATGCGACGCCGCGGCCCCAGCCCCGTGCGAGGAAGGCGTATTCCCCTCCGGTGTCCGGATGCCGCGAGGCGAGCTCGGCATAGACGAGCGCGCCGCAGAGCGACACCAGCCCGCCGAACAGCCAGGCGAGGAGGAATGCCCCGCTCCCCGAGGTCGCGCCGGCTACGGTGGCAGGCGCCTTGAAGATAAGCGCGCCGATGATCATGCCGGCGGTGAGGAAAACGCCGTCGCCGACGGAAAGCAGCTGCCGGGGTGCGCTCATCGGCTTCGCGTCGCCACCCAGGGAATGGTGCGCGTGTTATTGCCATCGGAGATGCTCACCTGCCCATCGATGCGATCGCCGCGCAGTGCGCCCACGAAATAATGGTGCCACGCGCGGTTCGCGACCACTCCTGTCACCACCAGCTTGATCTCCTCGCCACGCAACCGCGTATTGCGCACGAGCAGATCGCGACCCTCGGCCGCGACCTGTACGGTGAGCATCTGATAGCGCTGGCCGATGCGAAAGCGCCAGCTGCCGCCATGCGCGCCGAGATCGCTCGTCCAGCCGCCGGCCGCGTTACCTGGGACGACCCATAGCTCGATCTTCGAATTTCCGCCCACACCGACAGGCTTCTCCGGCGTGCGCAGCTCGAGCGTCTCGTCGGCCGGCCAGTCGGCGATGCCGCCGTCGTGCGAGACGATCCGGGTGCCGGGCTTCAACTTGAGGAGCTGCGGCATCAGCTTCGCGTTGAAGTCCGGCAACAAATAGAACGCGACGACCGTGGCCGCCGAGAGATCGGTTTCGAAGATGTCACGCACTTCGAAGCGCGCCCGATCGCCCACGCCGGCCGCCGCCGCGTTCTGCGTGGCGAGGCGCACAAGGTTCGGGTCGAGATCCACGCCGAGGCCCCGACCGCCGCGCTTCGCGGCCGCAATGACGATGCGTCCATCACCCGAGCCAAGATCGATCACATAGTCGTCCTTGCCGACCTCGGCCTGGCGCATCATGCGCTCGACGACTTCCACCGGTGTGTTGACGTACGGCACGGTGCCGTCGTCCCACGCCCAGGACTGCGGTTGCGCCTGCGCCGGCGCGAGCACCGCGGCGAGGGCAAAAAGGGTCGCTCTCTTCAGCATCGAAGGGTCTCGGTTCATCGGGATCGCGCCTATTATCGTTAGAATGGCCGCCGCCCCGCCCCGGTAGCTCAGTGGATAGAGCAGCCCCCTCCTAAGGGGCAGGTCGCACGTTCGATTCGTGTCCGGGGTGCCAGCCCGCCCCGTCACTTTGCCGTCGGCTCCGCCTCAAGCACCGCCCATCGGCTGGCTCAGATTGGACCTTTTTGGCAGTCGTAATTATCAGCAACTTCAATAGGTTGCATTTCGAAGCGCGACGGATACGTGAACTTGCGGTTTATTACCTTTGCGTCCTCTTCGATGGGGGCGTACAGTCGCGGCACTAACTAGAAAGTAGGACCATGAAAACACTCAAAAGAACCGCCCTGATTCTGGCACTCGGCCTCGCCGCCGGGGGTTGCTCGATCACCGAGTACAAGTCCGCTGCCGCCGTCGGGCGCGAAGACCTCAAGAACTCGCAAGGCCACGTCGTCGGTTACAAGGACGTGGTGCGCAACAACGAGACCGGCGAAGAGATCGCCCAGATCGCCCTGTTCGTGCCGCGGGTCGGCGAGCGCGGCGAGATCCTCGGTTACGAGGAGCGCGTGCGCGGTGGAAGCGTGCTGCGCGACGTGAATGGAAAGCGCATCGGCGGCCGCTGGCTCGACGTGCGCAGCCGCGCGAGCAACCCGCAAAGCCGAGGCCTGACGATCGTGGTGCACGGCAAGAACTCGGAACGCATCACCACGGCCCAGGCGCCCAACATCGACGACCTGATCCACCTCGCCCGCCTGACGAACTAGCCGGGCAGGGACCTAAAAATCGGCGCCGTCCTCCGGGACGGCGCCTTTTTTTTGCGCGCGCTGGTGCTGCCATAGCGCGAAGGCCACCGACACCACGGATGCCGCCAGCAGCAGGCCCGAGATCGGCCGCGTAATGAAGAGCCACAGGTTGGAATCGGTCATGATCGAGCGCACCAGGTTGATCTCGATCTGGTCGCCGAGAATTACGCCGAGGATGAGCGGCGCGAGCGGCAACCCCGCCTTCACCATCCCGTAGCCCAGCAGGCCGCAGAGCAGGAGCACGTACACGTTCGCCATCGTGTTGTCGAGCGCAAAGGCGCCCACCGCGCACAGCACGAGGATTACCGGAAACAGGATCGACTTCGGCACGGTGACGACCTGCAGGAACCAACGCACGCCGATGAACATGAAAGCGATCATGATGAAGTGCGCGAGGATGTACGCCGCGAAGATGCCGTACGCGAGGGTGGGCTGCTGCGTTATGAAGAGCGGCCCGGGCTGGATGCCGTGGATGGTGAGCGCGCCGAGCATCACCGCGGTAACCGCGTCGCCGGGGATGCCGAACGCCATGATCGTCACCAGCGAGCCGCCGACGTTCGAATTATTGGCCGCCTCGGAAGCGATGATGCCCTCCGGCGTGCCGGTGCCGAAGCGCTCGGGGTGCTTGGAGAATTTCTTCGCCTGGTCGTAGGCCATCACGTTGGCCGCGCTGCCGCCGATCCCGGGAAGAACGCCGATCAGCACGCCGATGAACGAAGTCCATAGGAGGAGGATCGGCCGCGACAGGATTTCCCAGATCACCTTGGCGTGCGACACCACCAGCCGCGGCGCGGCGAAGCCGGCGGGCGCGTGCGCCGGACCCGTGCGCATGCGCTCCACATCCGACATGATCTGCGCGAAAGCGAATACGCCGATCAGCACCGGCAGGAAGGGAATGCCGCCCTCGAGGAACCGGATGCCGAGCGTGAGCCGCTCGCGGCCCATCACCGGATCGTTGCCGATGATGGTGATGACGAGCCCGATGGCGCCCGCGAGCAGCCCCTTGGTGAGCGATGCCCCGGTCAGGCCGGCGACCATCGAAAGCGCGAAGATGAAAAGCGAGAAGTACTCCCAGGGCCCGAACTCGAGGGCCAGGCGCGCGAGCGGCTCGGTGGTGCCGACGAGGAATATCGCGCCGAGCAGGCCGCCGAAGAACGACGCCCAGATGCCGAGCCATAGCGCCCTGCCCGACTCGCCCTTCTGGCTCATGGGAAAGCCGTCGAACATCGTTGCGACCGAGGATGGCTTTCCCGGAATGCCGAGCAGGCACGAGGCGATCAGGCCGCCCGATTCGCCGCCGACGTAGACACCGATCATGGCGGCGAGCCCTTGCAGCGGCTCGAGGCCGAACGTGAAAGGGAGCACCATGATCACCGTCATGGTGTTGGTGATGCCCGGAAGCGCGCCGCCGACGATGCCCACCAGCGTGCCGATGACGAGCGGCAGGAAATACTTCATCTGCAGCACGTTCTGGATGCCGGCGAGCAGCAGCTCGTACATCTAAAAGTCGGTCCAGCGGCCGCGTGGCAGCAGCACCTGCAGATAGCGCTCGAAGAGGACATAGCTCACCACCGTGGTGATGAGCGCAGTGGCCGCGACCACCATCCAGCCTTTCGCGGTTCGCGGCCGCTCGAGCGTGGATTGCAGGGCGACCATGAAAAGCAGCGTGGCGATGCGAAAGCCGAGCAGCGGCAATGCGGCGGCGTACACGCCGAAGATCGCGAACACCGTGAAGACCAGCGTGCGATTCACAGCCGTCGCAGGCCGGGAAACCTTCGCCGCCACAAGGTCGGAGACGATGAGCACGAGCGCGAGGGCGGCCGTCAGGCCGAGGACGATACGCGGATAGAAGCCCGGGCCGATCGGCACGAGCGGGTTGTCGCGCAGCCCGATCGTGAAGCCGAACAGCACCAGGCTCGCCGCAAGGACGACGAGCCCGGTCCAGCCGTCCTTCGATAGCTTCAACGCTTGAGCAGACCTAGATCTTTGGCGATCGTCCGATTGAGATCGTCATTCCCCTTGAGCCACTTCCCGAAGGCCGCGCGGTCCATATAGCGCACGTCGGTGCCCTGCAACTTCATTGCCTGCGCGAACTCGGGCTCCTTCGCGGCGGCGGCGCACGCCGAGCCGAGCTTGGCGATGACGTCGTTCGGCGTGCCCTTCGGCACCATGAGGCCGCGGTTCACGTCGTAAACCACGTTGACGCCGAGTTCCTTCAGGGTGGGGACGTTCGGCATCTCCGGGTGGCGCTTCTCGGTCGCGATGGCGAGGAACTTGAGCTGGCCGGCCTCCACCTTGCCCTTCTGCGTGAGGTTCGAGTCGGTGAGGTCGGTGTGGCCGCCGAGGATGGCGTTCATGCGTGGCGCGAGGCCCTCGTACGAGACGTATTTGAACTTCGTGCCGGTCGCCTTCTCGATGAGGGCCGGGAAGAAGTGGCTCGTCGATGCCAGCGTCGCGCCCACGGTGATCTGACCCGGGCGCTTCTTCGCGTCGGCGAGGAATTCCTGCCAGTTCTTCCACGGCGTCTTCGGGCTCGCGGTGAGCACCGATGCGGTCGACGCGATGAGGCAGATCGGCTCGAAGTCCGTGTACTGGACATCGGCGACGCCCGCCCAGTAGGTGGAATGGATGTAATCGTGCACCGCATAGAGCGTGTAGCCGTCGGCGGGCGAATCCTTCGCCTCCTTCGCACCCTTGGTGCCGGAGGCGCCACCGACGTTCGCGATGACCACCGTCTGTCCGATATGCTTTTGCAGCAGCGGTGCGAACGGTCGGAAGATATTGTCGGTGTCACCACCGGCGGCCCACGGCACGATCATCTTGATGGGACGCTCGGGATATGCGGCGAGCGCAATGACGGGCGCTGCCGCCAGCACTGCAAAGGCGATGACTTTCTTCACTCTGAATCCTCCTCCAAGGAGGCTGCATAATAAGTCATGTTTCCAGGCAAGTGGTACGACGAGGTCCGCGTCGGCGATCGCTTCGGCACGAGCGTCACGGTCACCGAGACGCACCTCGTGCTCGGCTCGGGCCTGTTCGGCGATTTCAATCCGCTGCACGTCGACGAGGAGTTTTCGCGCCGCTCGATCTTCGGCGGACGCATCCTGCACGGGCCGTTCACCTCCGCGCTCGTGTCGGCGCCGGTCGGCATGTATTTCTCCGGCACCGCGATCGCTTATCTGGAGCACGCGTGCCGCTTCAAGGCGGCGGTGCGCCCCGGCGACACGCTCGGCACGCAATGGACGGTGACGGAAAAGCTCGACAAGCCGAAGCACAAGGGCGGCATCTGCGTGCTGAGGTGCGAAGCGCGCAACCAGAAGGGTGAGCTCGCCGTCGAGGCCGACGGCAAGATCCTGGTCAGCGCGCGTCCGCTCCGCGAAGGCGCCTGAGCCAGCGCCGGTCGATCCAGTTCTTCCACCACCAGGCCCAGCGACCCTCGGCGCTCCACCCGCCGTGCGCGGCGATCGCATAGCGCGCCCCGCAGCTCATCAACAGCAGCGCATGCGGCCGCGGCTCGTAGTCGACCAGCGCCGTGTCGGTGACGAGGTTGCGCAGGTTCTGCGCCAGCACCGCGCCATGACGCACCGCATGGACACCCGACTTCGCTTCGGGGAGCGCCGCGCAGTCGCCGACGGCGAACACATGCGGATGGGAAACGCTCCTCAGGTTCGCATGCACGCGCACGAACCCACGCTCGTCGAGCGAAAGGCCGCTTTGCCGCAGCCACGGCAGCGGCACGGGGCCCGCCGCCCAGACAACGAGATCGAACTGCTGACGCGAGGCGCCGGCGACGATGACGGGCCCGGGCTCCACCGCGTCCACGCGCATGCCGGGACGGAAATCGACACGCCGGCGGCGCAGCGCGCGCTCGATGCGCGCTGCGAGCGGCGGCGCAAAGGGCACGCGGTCCGAATACACCGTCACCTCGCCGCCCCGGTGGCGCAACGCCATGGCGAGCTCGGCGCCGGCGGCCCCGCCGCCGGCAAGCGCCACATGCGACGCGAGCCGCAAGCTATCCACCAGCCGCTCGAACGGTTTCACGCCGAGCGTGTGCTCCGGCGCGTCGGTGGTTGACCCGGCGTTGAGTGACGCGATATCGAAGCTGAGCTCGCGTCCATCGTCCAGCACGGCAACGTGGCGCGCCGCGTCGAAGCGCGCCACCCTCGCCGTGATCAGCTCGGCACTCGCACGCTCGGCGAGCCGGGCCACGTCGAACTCGGCTTCCTCGCGGCTGTAATGCCCCGCGACAAGCCCGGGCAGCATGGCGGAATAGATCTGCCGGGGCTCCGGCGACACGAGGACGAAGCGCGCGCCGAACAGCGGCTCCCTCGCCAGCTCGGAGAGGAGCCAGGCATGCGCGTGCCCTGCGCCGACGAGAAGGACGCGCTTCACGTCCTGCCGAGCTTCGCTTCCTCGCGCTTGCGCAGCTCTTTGCGCTGGACCTTGCCGGTGGTGGTCATCGGCAGCGCATCGATGAACTCGATCTCGCGCGGATACTCGTAGGGCGCAAGGCGCCCGCGCACGTGGCTCTGGATGTCTTCGATCAGCGTTGGCGAAGGCGACTCGCCCGGCTGCAGCACGATGAACGCCTTGACGATCGCGCCGCGCGTCTCGTCGGGCTTGCCGATCACCGCAGCGTTGGCGACCGCGCGGTGCTTCACCAGGCAGCTCTCGATCTCCGCCGGCCCGATGCGGTAGCCCGAGCTCTTGATGACGTCGTCGGAGCGCCCCTGGTACCAGAAGTAGCCGTCGGCGTCCGTCTTGCCCTGGTCGCCGGTGCAGCCCCAGTCGCCGATGAACTTGTCCTTCGTCGCCTGCGGGTTCTTCCAGTACTCGAGGAAGAACACCGGATCGTCTTTTCTGTGGATCGCGATCTCGCCCAGCTCACCGGGCGGCAGCTCGTTGCCCTTGTCGTCGATCACCGCGACGCGATGGCCGGGGTAGGCGCGCCCGATCGATCCGGGCTTCACCGGCCACGCCGCCTGGCAGTTGCCGACCACGTAGTTGATCTCCGTCTGGCCGAACATCTCGTTGATCGTCACGCCGAGCTCGCTCTTCGCCCACTCGATCACCGTCACTCCCACCGACTCGCCTGCGCTCATGATCGAGCGCAGCTTCAGCTGGAAGCGACGGCGCGGCTCCGGTACGGCCTTCATCATGAGCTTGAGCGCGGTCGGAAACAGGAACGAGTTGCGGATCCGGTACTTCTCCAGCAGGTAGTACGCGCGCTCGGCGTCAAAGCGCCCGCGATAACCCAGGATCGGCAGCCCGAAGGCCCACGTCGGCAGCAGCGCGTCGAACAGCCCCCCGGCCCACGCCCAGTCGGCCGGCGACCAGAACACATCGCCCGGCTGGGGAAAGAAATCGTGCGAGTGTACGAACCCGGTCAGGTTGCCGATCACCAGGCGATGCGCCTGCAGCGCGCCCTTGGGGGCTCCGGTGGTGCCGCTCGTATAGATGATGATCGCGGGATCGTCGGCAGCCGTATCGAGAGCGCTGAAATTGGCGCTCGCCTTGTCGAGGAGCGCTTCATAGGCATGGACGCCAGTCTCGCGAGCCCCGCCGACGCCGATGATGTGGCGCAGCTGCGGCAGCTTGTCCTTCACCGCCCAGAGATTCGCGAGGGTGGTGGGCTCCACGATGGCGACGCAGGCGCCGGCGTGGTCGATGCGGTACTCGAGGGCTTCCGGGCCGAAAAGGTGCGACAGCGGCAACGCGATGGCGCCCATCTGGAAGATCGCCATGTACGCGATTGCGGTCTCGGGACGCTGCGGCAGGATGATGGCGACGCGGTCGCCGCGCTTCACGCCGAGGCCGGCGAGCGCGTTGGACAGCCGGTTCGCCGCCACCTGCACGTCCCAGAACGTATAGGTGGCGCTCGCGCCCGATTCGTCCTCCCAGTAGAGCGCGACCCTGCTGCGGTCCGGCGCCCATTGCCCGCAGCACGCTTGTGCAATGTTGTAGCGCTGCGGAACGGTCCACCGGAAGCTCGCGTACAGCTCGTCGTAGCGGTCCAGCATGGTTTAATCGAGTTTACATGACCGTTGATGCTCTGGTCTTCGACGCGTACGGCACGCTCTACGATGTCCACTCCGTGATGCGCCGCTGCGAAAGCTGCTTCCCGGGCAAAGGCGCGCAGCTCTCCCAGCTCTGGCGTGCGAAGCAGCTCGAGTACACGTGGCAGCGAAGTCTCATGCAGCGCTACGTGCCGTTTTCCACGGTGACGCGCGAGGCCCTCGCCTATTCGTGCGCCGCGCTGCAGCTCGACCTGAGCGTCCAGCTGATGGAGGCGCTCATGTCGGAATACCTCGCGCTCGCGCCGTTCCCCGAGGTGCCCGACGCACTGGGCCGGCTGTCGATGAAGAAGGCAATCCTCTCGAATGGTTCGCCGGACATCCTCGAGCCGCTGGTGCGCCAGTCCGGGCTGCGCTTCGATGCGGTGATCAGCGTCGACGAGCTGAAGATCTACAAGCCCGCGCCGCAGGTCTATGAGCTCGCCGTGCGGCGGCTCGATACGCCGAAGGAGCGCATCGGCTTCGTGTCGTCGAATTGCTGGGATGCGCTGGGCGCCCGGTCATACGGCTTTCGCGTCTACTGGATCAACCGCGCGGGCGCGCCCGTGGACCGCCTCGGCTTCATGCCCGACGCACAGTTGCAAACACTTGCCGAACTGTCGGATGAAGTTCTGCGCTAACTGCGGCGCCGGGGTGGTGAAGCGCGTGCCGCCGGGTGACACGCTGCCGCGCTGGCTCTGCGACCAGTGCGGCGAGATCCACTACCAGAACCCGAAGCTGGTCGTCGGCACGATCCCCGAGCATGAGGGCAAGCTCCTCCTCTGTCGCCGCGCGATCGAGCCGCGCTATGGATACTGGACGCTGCCCGCCGGATTCATGGAGAACGCCGAGACCTGCGGCGAGGGCGCGGCGCGCGAAACAGTGGAGGAAGCCGGCGCGCAGGTCGAGCTCGGCCCCGCCTTCAGCATGATCTCGGTCCCGGCAGTGAACCAGGTGCACGTGTTTTTTCTAGCTCGCCTGCGCAACCTCGAGTTCAAGGCCGGGGAGGAAACCCTGGAAGTGGGGTTCTTCGACGAGTCGGCCATTCCCTGGAACCAGATCGCTTTCCGGACGGTTGCGGCGACCCTGCGGCTCTGGTTCGCTGATCGGAAGCGCGGCACGTTCGGCTTCCATACCGAGGATCTTCGCTAGAAATTCGGCGAGGCGGTATGCTTCATCCCGGTGCACCCATGCACCACGAACACAAAAAGGGAGGCGCACTGCATGGAAGCGCGTAGATCCGTTGTGCACGCTATTGGCTTGACCATCCCTCTGCTGGTGCAGGCGCCGCTCGCGCTGGCTGCGGACGCACCGAAGCTCGATCCCGCCAACACCGCCTGGATGCTGGTGGCCTCGGCGCTAGTGCTGTTCATGACGCTGCCCGGCCTCGCGCTCTTCTACGCCGGCCTCGTGCGCGCGAAGAACGTGCTCTCCGTGCTGATGCAATGCTTCGCCATCACCTGCGTGGTCACCCTCGCCTGGGTCGTCGTCGGCTACAGCCTCGCCTTTGGCGACGGCGGCGCGATGAACGCCTGGCACGGCGGCTTCGGCAAGGCGTTCTTCGCCGGCATCGACGTGAAGACCGTCAAGGGAAGCATCCCCGAGACGCTCTTCGCCATGTACCAGATGACCTTCGCCATCATCACGCCGGCGCTCGTCATCGGCGCGTACGCCGAACGGGTGAAGTTCTCCAGCATGCTGCTCTTCAGCCTGCTATGGCTGCTGGTGGTCTATGTGCCGCTGGCGCATTGGGTGTGGGGCGACGGCTGGCTGCAGAAGATGGGCCTGATGGATTTCGCCGGCGGCACCGTGGTGCACGCCAACGCCGGCATGGCGGCCCTGGTCTGCGCGCTGGTCCTCGGCCGGCGCCGCGGCTTCCCGGATACGGCGATGCCGCCGCACAACATGACGATGGTCGTCACCGGCGCGTGCATGCTGTGGGTCGGATGGTTCGGCTTCAACGCCGGCAGCGCGCTCGCCGCGGACGGCTCCGCCGCGATGGCGATGCTGGTCACCCACATCGCTGCAGCGACGGCGTCGCTCGTCTGGATGGTTTGCGAAACGGCGCGCTACGGCAAGCCGTCGGTGCTCGGCATCGTCACGGGCATGGTCGCGGGCCTGGGCACGATCACGCCGGCATCGGGATTCGTCGGGCCGATGGGGGCGATAGCGATCGGGATTATCGCCGGCGCGATCTGCTTCGCCGCCACCAGCTACATGAAGCGCTCGCTCGGCGTGGACGACTCGCTCGACGTATTTCCGGTGCACGGCGTAGGCGGCATCCTCGGCACGACGCTCACCGGCGTCTTCGCCGCCACGATGTTCGGCGGCATCGGCTATCCGGAAGGCCAGGGCATGGGTGGCCAGGTCGCGGTACAGCTGGCCGGCGTCGCCGCCACCCTCGTTTGGTCGGGCGTGTTCACGTGGCTGCTCCTGAAGCTGACCGATGCGCTCACCGGCATGCGCGTGGGCAGCGAAGACGAGAACGAGGGCCTGGACACCGTCTTGCATAACGAAAAAGGCTATAACCTATAGAGGATGGAACGGCGCGGGTTCGTTACCTTCTGCGCCGCCTCGGCAGCGGCCGCGGCGGCGCCGGCCTCGTTTTCCAGTCTGGGCGCGGACTCGCAGCCGCGGCTCTACACGCGGGCCCGGCTGGTCGACGGGACGGGCTCGCCGCTGTACGGGAAGTCGGTGCCGCGCGAGCGGAACCTGATTTTCCATTACCCGTACGCCTCGACGCCGTGCTTCCTCCTTAACCTCGGGCGCCCGGCTCCCGGCGCTGCGCAGCTCCGCACGGCCAACCAGCAGGTGTACGAGTGGCGAGGCGGTGTGGGCGCGGGGCGCTCGATCGTCGCGTACTCCGCCATCTGCGCGCACCGCCTGACCTACCCGACGAAGGACATCAGCTTCATCAGCTACCGCGCCGAAAAAAGCGCGCGCAACCGCTTCGGCTCGGTCATCCATTGCTGTTCCGAGCACAGCCAGTACGATCCTGCGGAAGGCGCACGCGTGCTCGCCGGCCCGGCGCCGCAGCCCCTCGCCGCCATCCTTCTCGAGCACGACGCAGCCACGGACGAGCTTTACGCGGTAGGGACGCTCGGCGGCGAGATGTTCAACGAATTCTTCGACAAATTCGCGTTCAAGCTGCAGCTCGAGCATGGCGCCGCAGCGCGTGCGGCCGCCGGCAATGCCTGCACGGTGTTGCCCCTCGAGGATTACTGCCGCCAACAGGTGAAGTGTTAGAGTGGTTGGAAGCGACTGACCCCTTCCCGCCCGTCGAGCGGGCGCTGAAAAACCCCAACGGCCTGCTCGCCACCGGCGGCGATCTGTCCGTCGCGCGGCTGCTGGAAGCGTACCGGCGCGGCGTCTTCCCCTGGTACTCGGCGCCCGAGCCGATCCTGTGGTGGTCGCCGGACCCGCGCATGGTCCTGTACTGCGAGGAGCTGAAGGTGTCGCGTTCGCTCGCAAAGAGCGTCCGCAACAAGGGCTATGAAGTGCGCATCGACACGGCTTTCGAGCACGTGCTCGCCGGTTGCGCCGACCGGGAGGAAGGCACCTGGCTCGGGCGCGCGATGCGCGGCGCCTACCTTGCGCTACACCGCGCCGGCTATGCGCATTCCTTCGAGACCTGGCGCGGACCTGATCTGGTCGGCGGGCTCTACGGGGTGGCGCTCGGGCGCATGTACTATGGAGAATCCATGTTCTCGCGCGCGACGGATGCCTCGAAAGTGGCCCTGGTCGCGCTGGTTGGGGAACTCAAGGCCCGCAACTTCCCCCTCATCGACTGCCAGATGCATACGCCGCTCCTCGCCTCGCTCGGCGCGCGCGAGATCCCGCGGCGGAGCTTTTTGCGCGCGCTGGAGCCCTTGGTAAACTACCCCGAGCTTCCTGGAAAGTGGACGAAACTGGACAGTGTCCCGACTTAACGACCTGCCGCATGCGGTACTTCAGTTCTACGTAACGGCACCCTACCCGTGCAGTTACCTGCCCGATCGCATGGCGCGCTCGCAGGTCGCCACGCCGAGCCACCTGATCAACACCGAGCTGTACGGCGACCTGGTCAAGGCCGGCTTTCGCCGCAGCGGCATTTTCACGTACCGCCCGCACTGCGACGCCTGCCGCGCCTGCGTGCCGGTGCGCATCCCGGTGGAGCATTTCAACCCCAACCGCTCGCAGCGCCGGGCATTGAAGCAGCACGGCAGCCTGACCGCGCACGCGCAGCCCCTTAAATTCCGCCTGGAGCACTACGCGCTCTACCTGCGCTACCAGTCGAAGCGCCATTCCGGCGGTGGCATGGACAACGACAGCCGCGACCAGTACTCGCACTTCCTCCTGCAAAGCCGGGTGGACACCCGGCTGGTGGAATTCCGCGACGCCGGCCAGCTCGTCATGGTCTCGATCGTCGATTACCTGCCCGACGGCCTCTCGTCGGTGTACACGTTCTACGAGCCCGATCGGCGCGGGGCCAGCTTCGGCACGTACAACGTGCTGTGGCAGATCGAGCAGTGCCGGCGCCTCGGGCTGCCGTACCTTTATCTCGGCTACTGGATCCGCGAGAGCCCGAAAATGGCCTACAAGTCCAAGTTCGAGCCGATCGAAGGCTTCATGGGCGGCACCTGGCGCCGCCTCGGCCGCCGCCCGGGCGACCTGATCCGCGAAGAGATCCGCGGGTGAGCCTCTACGGGCTCGCACGACCCCTCCTTTTTTCCCTAGACGCCGAAAACGCCCACCAGCTCGCGCTGCGCGCCGCCGGCCTGGCAGCCATTTTCGCGCCGCCGATGGTGCGCCGGCCGGTGCACGCGATGGGGCTCGAGTTTCCCAACCCGATCGGCCTCGCCGCGGGACTCGACAAGAATGCCGAGCACATCGACGCGTTCGGCGCGCTCGGCTTCGGTTTCCTCGAAGTCGGTACGGTGACGCCGCGCCCCCAGCCCGGCAATGCCCGGCCGCGCCTTTTCAGGATCGAGGAGAAGCGGGCGATCATCAACCGCTTCGGCTTCAACAACGTCGGTGTCGATGCTTTCGTCGCCAACGTACGGCGGGCCCGCTGGAAGGGCGTGCTCGGCACCAACATCGGCAAGAACGCCGATACGCCGGCCGAGCGCGCGGTGGACGACTATGTTTTGTGCCTCGAGCGCGTCTACGCTCACAGCGCGTACGTGACGATCAATATCTCTTCGCCGAACACGAAGGGCCTGCGCTCGCTGCAGGAGGCACAGCAGATCGACACGCTCCTCTCCCGCCTGTCGGCGCTGCGCGTGCAGCTTGCCGAGCGCCACGGTCGCCGCGTGCCGCTCGTCGTCAAGGTGGCTCCCGATCTCGCCGATGGCGAGATCCAGGCGATTGCCGACGCCGTGCGCCGCCATGGCATCGAAGGCCTGATCGCCACCAACACCTCGGTCTCGCGCGACGGTGTCGCCGGCCTGCAGCACGCCAGTGAAGCCGGCGGCCTGTCGGGCGCCCCGATCCGCGAGCGCGCGACGCAGGTACTGCGCCAGTTTTCGCTCGCGCTGAAGGGCGAAGTCACGCTCATCGGCGCAGGCGGCGTGATGGACGCTGCCGCCGCCGCGGAGAAGTTCGCCGCCGGTGCTTCGCTCGTGCAGCTCTATTCGGGGCTCATTTATCGCGGGCCCGACCTCGTCGCCGAATGCGCATCGGCGTTCCGCGCGAAATAAAGGACGGCGAGTCCCGCGTCGCCCTCACGCCGGCCGGCGTGGCCTCGCTGTCGAATGTCGTCGTGGAGCGCGGCGCCGGCAGCGGCGTCGGCTTCAGCGACGCGGACTACCAGGCGGCGGGCGCAACGCTCGGCGATGCCTGGGAGTGCGAGCTTGTCGTCAAGGTGAAGGAGCTGCAGCCCGCCGAATACGGCAAGCCGCGCCGCGGCCAGACGATCTTCGGTTTCCAGCATTTCGCGCCGGAGCCGCCCCTGCTCGACGCGGCGCTCGCGAGCGCCGCCACCTTCATCGCATTCGAAACGGTCGGCCAAGCGAGCGGCCTGCCGATTCTCTCGCCCATGTCCGCCATCGCCGGCCGGCTGGCGGTGCAGGTCGGCGCGTGGTGCCTGCAGAAGCACAACGGCGGCAGCGGCGTCCTCCTCCCTGGGCTCGATGGCGTGCCGCCGGGTAAGGTGGTGATCCTCGGCGCCGGCAACGTCGGCGCCAATGCGCTCGCCATCGCCTATGGCATCGGTGCCTGGGTCACAGTCTTCGCGAAGAGCGAGGGGCGCTTCGCGTCGCTCAGGGAAAGCTACCCCGATGTCGCCTACCGGACGAGCCTCGACCCCCGCGCTATCGTCGACGCGGATCTGGTCATCGGCGGCGTGCTGACCCCCGGCCAGCTCTCACCCAAGCTCGTCACGCGCGAGATGCTCGCGGCCATGCGTCCGGGCTCGGCGCTGGTGGATGTCGGCATCGACCAGGGCGGCATCGCGGAAACCTCGCGTCCGACCTCGCACAGCGAGCCGATCTACATCGAAGAAGGCGTGGTGCACTACTGCGTACCGAACATGCCCGCCGCCTGCGCCCGTACCGCGAGCCTCGCGCTCGAGCGCTCGGTGCTACCTTACGTGAACATGCTTGCCCGCGGTGAAACGAACAGCGACCTGCAGGCCGGATTGCAAGTGCATGCGGGAAAAGTGGTGCACGCCCAGCTCGCCCGCGATACAGGAAAATAGGGACAGACCCTAATTAATTTGAAATTAGGGTCTGTCCCTATTTAATTTGTGAAACGCAAAATCGCCATCATTCAAGAAACGCAGTGCATCGGCTGCGCGCGCTGCATCGACGCGTGCCCGGTGGATGCGATCGTCGGCGCCCAGGGCTTCATGCACACGGTGGTCGAGTCGTGGTGCATCGGCTGCGAGCTTTGCCTGCCGCCCTGCCCGGTCGATTGCATCGAGCTTGCGCCCGCCGGTGGCGACTGGACGCCCGCCCTGAAGCAAGCGGCCGGCGAGCGCGGCCGGCGCCGGCAGCAGCGCCTCAGGCAGGACACAGTGCAATCGCACGATGCCGAAGCGCGCAGGTCGATCATCGCGGCATTGCTCGCCCCCAAATGAATCCGCAGAAGCGTGCGGAGATCTTCCGACGGTTTCGCGCGGCCAATCCGAATCCGACGACCGAGCTCAAGTACACCACGCCTTACGAGCTCCTTGTCGCGGTCGTGCTCTCCGCGCAGGCGACCGACAAGTCGGTGAACCTGGCGACTGCCGAGCTCTACAAGAAATACAACCGGCCGCAAAAGATGGTGCAGCTTGGCGTAAGCGGGCTCGAGGAGTACATCAAGCGCATCGGCCTGTACCGCATGAAGGCGAAGAACGTGATCGCGCTGTCGCAAATCCTGCTGGAGAAGCACGCCGGCGAGGTGCCGGCCGACCGGGAGGCCCTTGAAGCGCTGCCGGGCGTCGGGCGCAAGACCGCCAACGTCGTGCTCAACACCGCATTCGGCCAGCCCACGGTCGCCGTGGACACGCATATTTTCCGCGTCTCCAATCGCACAGGGCTCGCGCCGGGCAACGACCCGCGCGAGGTGGAAGACCGCCTGGTGAAATTCACCCCGCCCGAATTCCTGCAGAACGCGCACCACTGGCTGATCCTGCACGGGCGCTACATCTGCATCGCGCGCAAGCCCGGCTGCCCGGAGTGCCTGATTCGCGACTTGTGCGAATACCGCCCCAAAACCAAGGATGTTTAACCCCAGCCGCGACCAGGTCCGCGACACGTTCTTCGGCGCCTGGCGCAAGTACCGCGCGGGCGAGCCGCTCGTCGGCATCGAGACGATCGCCGTCGATGTAATGCTGGCGCACTCGGAGTATCACGCGATGCTCGACAAGCCCGAGCGGTATCGCGACAAGGACTATGTCGATGAGGCGAACCCGTTCCTGCACATGAGCCTGCACCTCGCGCTCGAGGAGCAGCTTTCGATCGACCAGCCGGCCGGCATCGCGGCCCGCTTCGCCGCCCTCGTCCGCCGCCACGGCAATCGCCACGATGCCCTGCACGACGCGCTCGAGTGCCTGGCCGAGACGATGTGGCGCGCGCAGCGCGACAGCGCGCCGCCGGACGGCAGGGGCTACCTGGATTGCCTCGAGCGCAGAGCGCAGAAGTAGATGAAAACCTACAGCGGCGTTCCGACCCCGAACGGACTAGCAGCCCTAGGGCGTCGTACACATTCACGCCTGCATGATTCGTCTATGAGATTCCTTTCCCTGCTTGCCGCCGCTTCGAGCACCGTGGCCCTGCTGCTCTGCAGCCCGGTGGCCTGGTCCGCGGACATTTCCGAAACCGTGCTGCTCGTCGCCAAGCGCAGCCTGAAAGACCGCATCTACGGGACGAGCATCCTGCTCGCCCGCCCCATCGGCGAGGAGCGCCACGTCGGCTTCATCGTCAACAAGCCGACCAGCATGACGCTCGGCAAGCTGTTCCCGAAGCACATTCCGTCGCAGAAGATCGTCGATCCGGTGTTCCTCGGCGGCCCGACGGGTCCGGAAGTGATCTTCGCCATGGTCAAGGGCAACCAGAGCCCCGGCGGCCGCTCGCTTCAGCTCGCGCCGGGCCTGTTCCTCGCGTTCGACAGCGCGATCGTCGACCGCATCATCGAGACCCAGCCGCAGCAGGCCCGCTTCCTCGCCGGGATGGTGATGTGGCAGCCGCTGGAGCTGGCCGAAGAGGTGAAGCGCGGCCTGTGGCACGTGCTGCCGCCGCAGCCGGATGTGCTGCTGCGCAAGTCGACCGACACGATGTGGGAAGAGCTGGTCAACCGCGCCGAGCGCAGCGCGAATACGATCTAACTACGAACTGCGCGCTCTAGCGCTGGTCGTGCAGCGAGGTCTTCTGGCTGGAGAACCAGGCCGCCAGGTCTTCGATGTCCTGCTTCGAAAGCTGGCCCGCAAAGCCCTTCATGATCGGGTTGTTGCGACGGCCGTTCTTGTAGTCCCCTAGCGCGCGCACCAGGTAATCGTAGTACTGGCCTGCGAGCACCGGCTGGTCGGGTGCCGAAGGCTTGTTTCCCTCCGGTCCGTGGCATGCAGCGCAGACTTGCGCCGCCTTTTCCTTGCCCTTCGCCGCGTCGCCGCGCGCGTGGACGCTGCCTGCGACGAGCAGGCAAAGAAGAGTGAAGGCGAAGGTCTTCATTTCGCGGGCGCTCCGTAGAACTCGGCGATCGCCTTCATCTGGTCCTCATTCATGCTCGCCGCGATTCCGCGCATCGACGGATGCGAGCGCTCGCCCGTCTTGTAGGCCTTGAGCGCCGCGATGAGGTATCCCGGCTGCTGGCCGGCGATCTTCGGCACGTGGTAGACCTCCGGATACGCCGTCTTGTAGCCGGGGATGCCGTGGCACCCGATGCATTGTGCGTGGAAGTTCTCGGTGCTGACCGGTTCGTTGGTCGTCGCCGGACGGGTTTCACTGACCGTGGGCGTCTTGCTGGCGGGCGGCTTGGGCGCGTTCTGAGCAAGTGCGCTTTGCACGCCGAGGACGAGGGCGGCGCCGAGGAGTGCGTGCAGGAGAGGCTGGGACATTTCGCTCTTGTTTTAGAGGTCCGAGGGTGCGGAATTCTAGCGGAAAGCCGCTGCTAGAATCCAATTTCCGCCCGCTTGTAACCTGAGCGTACCCCTAGGGATCAGCGAAATGCGCTTTACCGGCTCGGCCAGTTACGTCTCGACCGACGACCTCACGCTTGCGGTCAACGCGGCGATCACGCTGCAGCGGCCGCTCCTGGTGAAGGGCGAGCCCGGCACCGGCAAGACGATGCTGGCGGTCGAGGTGGCCCGCTCGCTCGGCGTGCCGCTGCTCGAGTGGCACATCAAGTCGACCACCAAGGCGCAGCAGGGCCTCTACGAGTACGACGCGGTAAGCCGCCTGCGCGATTCGCAGCTCGGCGACGAGCGTGTGCACGACATCCATAACTACATCGTCAAGGGCATGCTGTGGCAGGCGTTCACGCAGGACAAGCCTTGCGTGCTCCTGATCGACGAGGTCGACAAGGCCGACATCGAGTTCCCGAACGACCTCCTGCGCGAGCTCGACCGCATGGAGTTCTACGTCTACGAGACGCGCGAGCTGGTCAAGGCGAGCAACCGGCCGATCGTGTTCATCACCTCGAACAACGAAAAAGAGCTGCCCGACGCGTTCCTGCGGCGCTGCTTCTTCCACTACATCCGCTTCCCGGACAAGGAGACGATGGAGAAGATCGTCGCCGTGCACTTCCCGGGACTGAAGAAGTCGCTCCTGCGCGAGGCGATGGAAGTGTTCTTCGAGGTGCGCGAGGTTCCCGGCCTGAAGAAGAAGCCCTCCACCTCGGAGCTCCTCGACTGGCTGAAGCTGCTCCTCGCCGAAGACATCCCGCCGGAAGCGCTGCGCTCCAAGGACCGCAAGACCATCATTCCGCCGCTGCACGGCGCCCTCCTCAAGAACGAGCAGGACGTGCACCTCTTCGAGCGGCTGGTGTTCATGACCCGCGCCAAGGCCTAGGCAGGGCGGCCGGCTTGCTTGACCGCATGCTCTCCTTTGTCGCCTCGCTCGCGGGTGTGTCCAACCCGCTGGAGCAGTATTTCTTCAACAACCCGGGGCGCATGATGGACAAGTGGCGCCATTACCTCGAGGTCTACCACCGCCACTTCGCCAGCTTTCGCGGCCGGCGCCCGGTGGTGATCGAGATCGGCGTCTACCACGGCGGGTCGCTCCAGATG
>DATLDY010000043.1:0-15029 GCA_035525655.1 Burkholderiales bacterium | reverse complement strand
CGAGGGACGCACCATCGCGCGCCCGCATTGGGACCGGGAATTGAAAGACCCTGCCGGCCGAGGCTACATGCCGCAGGCCCTCACGCACGGCACGCTCGAATGCGACGACAAGGACGCAGCCGCGGCTTTCTATCGCGACGTGCTCGGCCTGCAGATCGCCGGCGGCGGGCGCATCTCGGTCTACATCAAGCACCCCGCCACGCCGTGGTACCTCGTCGTGCTGCCGATCAAGAAGCGCAAGAAATTCCTGCGGCCGGTGAATCGCTATACGCTGACGATGGCGTCTGCCGAAGACGTCGCGCAGGCGCACCGCGAGCTCGGCAAGACGCCGGGCGTCACCGAGCTCGGCGCGATCGAGGGCCGCTCGTTCCTCTTCGCCGACCTGAATCGCAACTGGTGGGAAGTGACGAGCTGATGGAGGCGCTTGCGGCCCGAATCGCGCAGCTCCTCAAGGCGCGCAATCAAACGCTCGCCATCGTGGAATCGTCCGCCGGCGGCCTGATCAACGCCGCGATGGTCGCCGTGCCGGGCGCCTCGTCGTATTACCTCGGCGGCTGCATCGTCTATACGGAAGCGAGTCGCGAAGGCCTGCTCGGCATCACTGCGATGCAGATGTCTGGCCTGCGCTCCGCGAGCGAGCCGTACGCCTCGCTCATCGCCGAGCGCGTGCGCGCGCGGCTGGGCGCGACCTGGGGCTTGAGCGAGACCGGCGCGAGCGGGCCGAGCGGCAACCGCTACGGCGACGCCGCGGGCCACGCCTGCTTCGCCGTCCGGGGCCCGATCGACGCAGTGATCACGCTCGAGACGCGCAGCGCCGACCGCGCCGCCAACATGCGCACCTTCGCCCGCCACGCGCTCGACCTCCTCCAGATGTGCCTGGAAAAATCGAGCTGAGAAATTAAATGGGGGTCAGACCCCATTTTCTGATCTAGAGTAGGCAATGATGACTGTGCGCCGCATCCTGCTTCTCGCCTTCGCAGCGGGCACGCTTGGCCTCGCGCTTTCCGCTGCCGCTCAGCGACCGGGGAAGATTCCCGTCATCGGGTACCTGTCTCCGGTCGTGCCGCAGAACAACTCCGATGCTCGCTTCGAAGCCTTCCGCCAGGGACTGCGCGATTTCGGCTACGTCGAGGGAAAGAACATCCGCCTCGAGGTGCGCTGGGGAGAAGGCAACCTCGAGCGGATGCCGGCGCTTGCCGCGGAGCTCATCGCCCTCAAGGTCGACCTGCTGGTGGCTAGCTCCTCGCCTTCATACCTCGCCGCGCACAAGGCCACGCGCACCATCCCGATCGTGATGCCGGTGTGCTCGGATCCCGTCGGCGACGGCATCGTTGCAAGCCTCGCTCATCCGGGCGGCAACATCACGGGACTCTCGCTCATGGCGCCGGAGCTCGGCGCGAAGCGGCTGCAGTTTCTAAGGCAGGTATTGCCGCGCCCATCGCGCAACGTCGGGGTGATGTGGAATCCCGCGTACACCGGCATGAGCGCGCGCTTCCGCGAAGCGCAGGCCGCCGCTCCCGCCGTCGGCATGGATCTGCGCTCGATGGAGGTGCGCAACCTGCGCGAGATGGAAATGCTGTTCGACGTGGTGAGCCGCGAGCCGCCCGACGGCCTGCTGCTCCTCGCCGACCCGCTGACCATGAGCCTGCGCGCAAGGGTCGTGGAATTCGCCCGCGAGAAGCGGCTTCCGGCGATCTACGAGACGCGCGAGTTCGTCGACGCCGGCGGTCTCATGTCGTACGGCCCGAATGTCAACAGCCAGCACCGCCGCGCCGCCTACTACGTCGACCGCATCCTCAAGGGCGCGAAGCCCGGCGACCTGCCGATCGAGCAGCCGACGAAGATCGAGCTGGTCGTGAACCTGAAGACCGCTCGCGCGCTGGGCATCGTCATTCCGGCGTCGATCCTCGCCAGCGCCGACGCCTTGATCGAATAGTTGCTAATCGGGGTCAAAAAAAAGGCGCGCTAGCTTCATTCAGTTTGTTCAAGGTAGTCCGGCCACCACCGCATCCTTCGGATACGTGATGGTGTAATCCGCGACGAACTTCACCGTCTCGCCCGGCGCGAGGGGCTGCTCCCAGGCGTGCACGCCGCGGCGCTCTTCCCAGTTCACGGTCTTCGGCTTGGGCTCGAAGGCGCTTTCGACGGTGATCTTGTCGTCCACCGCCACCGGCGCCGACTCGAGCACCAGGAGCTCGACCGGCACCTTGTGCCGGCTCGTCACGGTGTAGAGGCTCGCGACCTGGCGCTCGTTCTTCTGGTTGAGAAGGCCGGCGGCGCCTTTGCGATCCTTGGTGCGCTTCACGCTCACCTGCACGCGATCGTCGCGGCCGAAGGGAAGCACCATGCGCTCCTTCGCCTGCGCCTGCCAGAAGGTCGAGCCGATGTAGCCGCCATCCCGGTAGAGCTGCACGTCGCCCGGAATCCAGACGCCTTCCGGGAGATCGGCTTCCGCGGTGACCATCGCGCTCGTATCGCGCCGCGGCACCACGCGGATGCGCTGCTTCACCGGCAGCTGCTGGCGCGCGAGCGACACGGTGACCTGGCGGCCGTCGGCGGCGAGATCGACCGTGCCCGGCACCTCGAACTCGGTCGTGTACTCGGTGTGGAATTCGGCGACGACCGGCGGCGGCGCTTCGGCGACCGATGCGGCGGCTCCGCGTTCAGCTCGCATTCTTGCCGCCGGCGCGGCGGACACCACGTCGGTCGCCACGCGCTGCTCGACCGGCGGCCGGATGACGAGCTGCCAGGTGCCCGGATCGACGATGTTGCCGGCGCGAGGCTGGCCGGTGGACAGGCGCAGCTTCACGCCGCGCCAGTCCTCCCCCGTGCGCTGCACGACGGAGGCCTGCCGCTCGAGGTCGACGCGCGAAGTCGAGGAGTCGAGCGCCGCGCGGTATTGCGGCTTCCAGCCGGCGTTCGTCACCTGGTAGGCGGCGCGCAGGTCGCCGGCTTTGGCGGCGATGTATGAAACCGTGATGGTGCGCACATCGCGTGCGCCACTGCGCACCCGCGCCAGGTCGCCTTCGAGCGCTGCGATGCGCTTGTCGAGCTCGCGCTTGCGGATCTCGATGCGCTGGATGGTGCCGTACGAGTCGGCGCCGCCTTTGCGGATCGCATCGAGCACTGCGGGGATGGTCTTCGCATCCACCTGAACCCGGTGCGCTCTCTCCGACTTCAACCCGGCCAGGTAATCGCGCACCAGCTCGGCCGTGTTCACCTCCACATCAAGCGCCGACTTCTCGTCCTTCAGGCGCTGGATCCTCTCCTCCAGGTCCGCCTCGCGCTTGCCGGCGGCCTCGACACGGCTCACGTCGCGCACCGCGACCTCGCCGACCTGGATGCCGGCATCCGTCTCCACGCGGAGCGTGCGCGGATCGAAGTTCGCCGGCAGCCCGGTCATCTCCACCTTGCCGCGGCCGGCAGCGACGCTGGCCGTCCGCTCGACCGTTGCGCTGCCCGGATAAAGAACCACCTTGCTGATGGCCTGGGCCGCGGCCGTATCCATCCACGAAAAAGCCCCGATGACTGCCAATGCCGTCACGCTTTGCCGGATCTGCGACATGGGTGTTGCCTCCTTTGCATCGTTGAACGGACGCAAAGGCAATTCGGGTTAATCGGGGTCAGAGCCCGATTAAGAATCCGGGTCAGAGCCCGATTTCTGTCAACGCCCGCCCGACCATTACCGTTTTGGCGGTATGCCAAGACAGCCGCGACTCATCGTTCCCGATGTGGCCGTGCATATCCGCCAGCGAGGCAACGACGGCCAGGACTGTTTCAGGCATGAGAACGACCGGCTCGTTTACCTGATCAACCTGCACGAGCTATGCGCGAAGGTGGGGTGCGCGCTGCACGCGTACTGCCTGATGACCAACCACGTCCATCTGCTGATGACGCCGCCCGCCGAAGGAGCGTGCGGGACGCTGATGCGCGAGCTCGGACAGCGCTACGTCCAGTACTTCAACCGACGGCACGAGCGGACGGGCACATTGTGGGAAGGCCGCTTCCGGTCCTGCCTGGTCGAATCGCGCGAATATGTCCTTTGGTGCCACCGCTACATAGAGATGAATCCGGTGCGCGCCGGCCTGGCACCGCAGCCGTCGGCGTACCGCTGGTCGAGTCATGAGGGCAATGTCGGCAGCTCGGATAATCCATTGCTGCGGCCGCATGCCGAATACACCGCGCTGGCCGAAGAACCCGCTGCACGCCAGGCCGCGTATCGACGGATGTTCGATGGGCAGGAGGACCCTGCTTTCCTCGCCGCCATCCGCAATGCAACGACTGGCGGATACGCGCTGGTTGGCGCCGAATTGAAGTCGAAGCTTGTTGGCAACGCGCGTCATCGACTCGAGCCTGGCAAGGCGGGACGGCGGCCGACGGAAGCGGCCGACGCTGAAACCCTGTCTCTGGAATTAGGGCTCTGACCCCGATTTTTAATCGGGCTCTGACCCCGATTAGCTTCGGACGGCGGCGATGGCGAGGGGCGGCTTGCTGAGGGCCTGGCGCAGGTCGTCGTAGGCGACCGGCTTGGCGAGGTGGAGGTCGAAGCCGGCGTCGCGCGAGCGCTCGCGGTCTTCCTTCTGTGCGTAGCCGCTGAGCGCGATCATCAGGATGTTCTTGCGCTTGGGGAGCTCGCGCGCGCGGCGGGCGACTTCGTAGCCGTCGATGCCGGGCAGGCCGATGTCGACCAGCGCGGCATCCGGGTCCATCGAGGCGAGCTTGGCGAGGCCTTCGGCGCCGTCGCGCGCGATGGCCACGTCGTGGCCGTCGAGCTCGAGGAGCATCTTCAGGCTCTCGCGCGCATCCTGCTGGTCCTCGATGATGAGCACGCGGCGCGGCGGCACGCGCTGCAGCGCCGAAGGCACGGCGATGCCGCCGGCGGGCGCGCTGCCGCGCGGCAGGCGCAGCGTGAAGGTGCTGCCCTTGCCGCGGCCTTCGCTCTTCGCCTCGATCGAGCCGCCGTGCAGCGTCGCGAGCCGGCTGACGAGCGCGAGGCCGAGCCCGAGGCCGCCGCGCGCGCGCTCGAGCGTCTGCGCGCCCTGAGCGAAAGGCTGGAAGAGCCGCGGCAGGAGCTCGGGCGCGATGCCTTCGCCGTCGTCGATCACCGAGAGCTCCGCCGAGTCGCCGTTGGCGCGCACGCGCACGATGATGTTCAGCCCGCCGTACTTGACCGCGTTATCGATCAGGTTGGCGAGGATCTGCTGCAGCCTCGCGACATCGGCATTGACCCACACCGGCTCGCCCTCGGCGGTGATGCGCCGATGATCGCTGTGCATCTGGCCATGCGTGCCGACGACGTTGCGCGCGACATTGAGGAGCTCGACCGGATGGCGCGCGAGCACCAGCTTGTCGTAGGTGGCGCGCGCGGTGTCGAGCAGATCGTCGACCAGGCGCTGCAGCTGCCCGAGCTGTCGCGAGATGATGTGCAGCGCGCTGCGCGCCTGCGGATCCTTGATCTGCGCGCGCGCCAGCACCTCGGTGCTGAGGGTGATCGCCGAGAGCGGATTCCTCAGCTCGTGCGACAGCGCCGCGAGGAACTCGTCCTTCTTCTTGTCGGCTTCGCGCAGCGAATCCTGCGCCTCGACGAGCTCCTGCACGTCGAACGAGGCGCCGACGTAGCCCGACATGGCGCCGGCTTCGAAGCGCGGCTCGCCGAGGCTGCGCATCCAGCGATACTCGCCGTCGGCGCGCTTGAAGCGGCACATGGCATCGAACGGCGCCGAGTTCACGAACGCCTCGTCGTACGCCTTGAGGAACGTCTCGCGGTCCTTGCGGTGGATGAGGCGGCCGAACTTGAAGCCAGGCATCTCGCTTTCGCGCACGCCGACGAATTCGAGCGCCGGGCGGTTCACGAACACCGGCCCCTGCGACCCGGTGATCCACAGCATCACCGGCGCCGCATCGGCGACGGTGCGAAAGCGCGACTGCGCCTCCTCGAGCGCGCTGTTCGCCTGGCGCAGGCTGCTGCTGCGCCGGCGCACGAGGAGCGCGAGCCACAGGAGAAGGAGCGTCGCTGCCGTCGCCACGCCGCCCATCAGCGTCATGTCGCGCCGCCACGCGGCGAAGGCCGAGTGGGTGGTGATGGCGTAGTTCACGTACAGCGGCACGCCGTCGATCTTGCGCGAGGCCGCAATGCGCTCGTGCCCGTCCATGCCCCACTTCGCCTGCCACAGCCCGGAACCGCGCCCACTCGCCATGAAGGCGACCAGCGGATTGTCCGGCGGGAGCCTGGGGTTCGCGCCGTCCACCGGCTGCGGGAAGCGCGCGAGCACAGTGCCGTCGCTCCTCACCAGGCTCACCGTCTCCTCTACGCCGCCGTGCAGCGCAATGTCCTCCCAGAACTCGGAAAGGTAGCTCGAGCGGATCGACGCCGTGTAGATGCCGTCGAACGTGCCATCTGCGCGAGCGCGTCGCAGGGACAGCACGAAGCCCGCCTCGTTCACCATCCGGCTCACCAGCGGCGCCGAGACGAAAAGCCCGCTGCTGCGCTCGCGCTGGTTGGTGAAGTAATCGCGATCGGCCGCGCTCGCCGTCTTCGGCACCGGGAACTGGTGGCTGTGCGCGAGCGGCGCGCCCTCGGGCCCGATGACCGCGATGCTGAGCACCTCCGGGTGGCGCGCGCGCAGGCTGGAAAGATAGCGGTGGTGCTCGACCTGCCTTGCAGCGATCGCGCGGCTCTCCAGCGGATCGAAGCGCTCCTGCAGCCTCTCGAGGAGGAGCACGTTCACCTGGATCAGCTTCATGACGTGCGCGCGCAGCATCTCGACTCGCGTGCGCACGTCGGCGCGCGCGTCGTCCTGCGCGCGCTCGAAGGTGAAGAACGCAACCAGCGCGAAGATCACGAGCGGCAGGAGCGCCCCGCCGATCATCGCGAAGTCGAGATAGGCCCAGTCGCGGCGCGGCGCGGGTGTCACTTGCAGGCGAGCCTCGGCTAGTTCGGCGTCTCGAAGCGCACTGTCTTCTCGGCGCGCTGGACGATCCCGTCGACGTCTTCGGCGAGGAGATAGCCCTTGGCCTGCAGCGCGTTCGCGGCGTCGCGCACCTTCGCCAGGTAGTCGTCCTTGTCCTTGTAGCGCTCGGCAAGCGACAGGCGCGGATCCTTGGTCGTCTCACGCGCCTGGGCCGTCGGCGCGAAAGGCAGCACCATGCCGTCGAGATAGCAGAGCTCGCCCGCGCTGCCGCCGTCCACGGTGCGCACCGACCATCCGGTGCTGGTGGCGAACGGCACCGCCTGCTCGGGCATGCGGATGCCGCCGGTCTCGTTGCCGTCGGCATCGATCGCCGGCACCAGCGCCACGTAGCGCGCCTTGAGGAGCGCCGGCGGCACGGCGTCGATCACGCCCGCCTTGTATTGCTTGCCGTAGTCGAACTGCAGCATGGGGTTCGGCCCCCGCGGCACCATCAGCCCCGGGACCTGAGGCCACTTGAGCGCGTAGGCCGGCACCAGCGTCTTGTCGGCGATCTTCGGATAGGCGGAGGCCGGCGGCGTGGCGCCGCTCTTAACCCAGCGATCGAGCGCCAGCACCAGCGCACGCATCGCCGGGCGTGGATCGATCGCCGTGTTCGGCTCGCCGCTGCAAACGCCCTTTGGCATCGTCGCCTGGATCACATGCTGCGTGCCCGCCAGGTAATAGATGCGCACGTTGTCGGGCAGCGCGATGTCCTGCTGCCCGAGCGGATCGGTGGTGTTGAGCGAATGCCCGCCCTGCCAGTACTCGGTCGCCGTGATCGTCTGGATGATCTTCGGGCAGTTCTTGCGCGCACTGCAGCGCTCGAGCAATCCGTCTTCCTTGCCGCTGATCGGATCCTTCTGCTTGGCATAGGAATGCGGAAACGACGCGTCCGGATAGCCGAGGAACCCGTAGCCGACCGTATAGGCGCGATTGGGCTGCGCGAAGCGGTAGTTCAGGAACAGCCTCGCCGACGCGATATGCGGATTCATGCCGTCGAAGATCGGCCGGCCGTCCTCGGCCTCGTTGAAGCCGTTGTAGAGCATGTCGCGCAGGTAACGGCCGCTTTGCGACGTGCCGTGCGCGATCGCCACCTTCGTCGCCCCTGCGAGGGGATTGCCCTTATCCCCGTAGCGCAGGAACGCGATCAGGTCGCGCGTCGCCGCGTAGCCGATGCCCGCAACCGGCGGATCCTTCGCCCGGTACGTGAGCTGATACAGCGCGCCGCGGCGAAACGGCGTGCCGTTCGGCAGCAGGCGAATGGTGTTGCCGTCGGCGAACTCCCACGCCTTGTCGTGGATGACGCTCGGCGAATCCTCGTTGCGATCGCGCACCGTGAGGCGCGCTTTCGACTTATCGACCGTCGCCGCGGCAAAGCTCAGGCGCGCCTCGATCGTCTTCGCGTCGTTGAACAGGAACTCGTCCCACACCGGCTGCTCGATGCCCTTCGCGTTCGGCACGTCGAGGCGCAGCACATTGCCCGCCTTCGGCAATCCGGGAATCCATCCGCTCCACACCACGGTGAAGCCGTTGCGCATCAGGAAACCGTCGCCGGCGTGCTCCGGCGCGTTGAGCGCGTTGTTGCCCGGCACGTCGTTCAGGAGATGGACGAGGCGCTTGTTGCCCCGATTGTTCACATCGTAGAACAGCGTGCCGTTGCCCTTGGACTTGTCCGCCGGCGTGAGGATGTCGAAATCCGCGCTGTACTCCACGAACCCGCGCTCGTTCTTCGGCGCGCGGCCAAGATCCACGATCGCCTTGTTCGCCGGCCTCGCCGGATCCAGCTCGCCGGCGAAGCGCCCCTTGATGCGCACATACGGCCCGACGCCGCCGAAGCTCTTGCCGTCCGCGAACGGCGCGCTCGATTCGACCTCGATGCGCACGACCCCGGCTGCCGCGATACCCGTGACGAGCGCCAGCGTGCAGGCCAGCGCGGAACGAACGATGTGCATGGAGCCTCCCGCGAGGGAGTGTACTAAATGGGGACAGACCCCATTTTTCTCGTTTGCAGCATTAACAGGGCTGCACCCTCAGCCTAGCCGTGGGGGACGCGGTATCGGCTCGCGCTTCGGCAGCTCGATCTCCAAGCCGCCTAATGGCGCAAAGCGGCGACGGATGCGCTCAACGAGATTTCCGCGAATGCGTCGTCGCGCCTTCGCAGGTCTGGCTGGGGTGCTGTTTGTTTTGCGAGCCACCGGACTCCATTTTGTTTAGTGACGGCCACCGCGGCAATCCTGAGGGGGAATTCCCCACAAATTCGTTGTCATCCGCGGCTGCGCTCGCGCGTTGATAGAGGTGTCGTTAATTAACCAGAGGGACTCCCCTATGAAGCTGCAAACACTGGTAGTCGCTGCACTCGTCGCCCTCGCCGGCCCCGCACTCGCCCAAGCACCGTCGGGCAAGGATCAGGTCAAGGCCGACAAGGAGCAGATCAAGAAGGACAAGGAGCAGACCCGCGCGGACCGCAAGGCCGGCAACAAGGACGCCGTCGCGGCGGACAAAGAGAAGACCAAGGCCGACAAGCAGAAGCTCAAGGCCGACCGCAAGGCGGCCAAACAAGAGCGCAAGATGGACAAGAACGCGCCGACCAGCACCACCACGACCACGAAGTAAATAGGTTGTCTCTGGGAGAACCGGCGGCGCCATCGGCGCCGTCGGTTTTTTCACGCCTAAACAAGGCCCGCGACGCCAAGCACGCCGCCGGCCGCGAGCAGCCATAGTGGATTGATCTCGGTCCGCAGCGCAACTATGAGTGCGACGAGCGCGAGCGCGTACCGGCGCCAGTCGTGCCCCACCGCCGTCACCAGCAGCCAGCAGCTCGCAAGCATGAAGCCGAGCGCCACCGGCGCGAGGCCGCGCCTCAGTGCGAGCGCGACGCGCGAATCGGCATGCTTCGCGTGCAGCACGCTAGCGAGGTAAGAGAAACCGCTCGCCGGTATCAGCACGCCGAGCGTCGTCGCGATCGCACCCAGCCCGCCCGCCGCATGCAGCCCGAGCACCGTCACCCAGAGCGCATTGGGCCCCGGCGCCGCCTGCGCGAGCGCATAGAGGTCGGCGAACTCGCGCGCCGTCACGAGGCCGTTCTCCTCCACCATGTAGCGATGCATGTCCGGCATCACCGTGCTCACGCCGCCCACCGCAAGGCAGCCGAGCAGCAGGAAATGCCAGAAGAGCGCTACTGCCTGCGCCATGCGAACCAGATGGCGAACGGCGAGAGCGCGAGCATCACGTAAAGGAGCGGCCAGCGCATGACGCCGACCCCGGCGAACGCCACCAGCATGAAGAGCCACGGCACGACGCGCCGCGGCAGCGCGGCCGCCATGCTCACCGCGCTCGCGAGCAGCAGCCCCGCCGCCACCGCGGCCATGCCGCCGAGCGCGCGCTGCAGCACGACGACGTCGCTGTACGCCTTATAGAGAAGCCCGAGGCACACGAGGATCACGACCGGCGCCGCGAGCAGCCCGCCGACCGCCGCAAAGGCGCCGCGCAGCCCGGCGAAGCGATAGCCGATCATGAAAGACAGGTTGTAGACGTTCGGCCCCGGCAGGATCTGCCCGATCGCGAGGCCCTCGAGCATCTCCTCGTCGGTGATCCAGCGCTTCTCCTGGATCAGCACCCGCCGCATCCAGAACAGCACGCCGCCAAAACCGGATAGCCCGATTCGTCCGAACGTGAAGAAGATGTCGCGGGAATTCGGAGTCATGCTTGTCATTGGTGATAGCTTTGCGATCCATGATCGCACCACCCCGCAAGCTTGTCGTGCGCAGCGTGACGGCTTTGCTCGCGCTCGCTGTCTCAGCCAGCGTGGCTGCCCAGGATTATCCGGTCCGGCCGGTGACTATCGTCGTGCCGCAGGCCGCCGGCGGCGCGAACGATATCCTCGGCCGCATCGTCGCGCAGCAGCTCTCGCAACGCCTCGCGCAGCAGTTCGTGGTGGAAAACCGCGCCGGCGCGAACGGGAATATCGGGACGTCCGCCGTGGCGAAGGCGCCGCGCGACGGCTACACGCTCCTCTTCACCATCAGCGCGTCGCACGCGGTGAATCCGACCCTTTACGCGCAGCCGGGCTTCGACCCGGTGAAGGACTTCGAGCCCGTGATGCTCGTCGCAACCGTGCCCTTCCTCCTCGTGGTCCATCCCTCGGTGCCGGCCGCGTCCGTGCGGGAGCTGATCGACTTCGCCAAGGCGCAGCCGGACAAGATCGCGTACGGCTCCTCCGGCAACGGCGCGACCAACCACCTGCTCGGCGAAATGTTCAAGTCGATGGCGGGCGTCGACATGCTGCACATCCCGTACAAGGGCGTGGCGGCCATCCTCACCGACATGCTGGGCGGCCGCGTGCCGGTCGCGTTCGCGAGCGTGCCATCGGTGCGCTCGCACGTGAAGGAAGGCAAGCTGCGCGCGATCGGCATCAGCACGCTAAAGCGCTCGTCGGTCGCTCCCGAAGTGCCGCCCGTTGGCGATACGGTGGCCGGCTACGACGCCGACTTCTGGGTCGCGCTCTTCACGCCGGCCGGCGCACCCAAGCAGGTTCCGGCCAGGCTCCACGCCGCGCTCACGCAGGCGCTAACCACCGCGGACGTACGCGAGCGCTTCGCCGCGCAAGGCGCCGAAGTCGGCGGCGGCTCGCCGGAAGAGCTCGCCGCGGCGCTGCGTAACGACATCATCAAATGGGCGAAGGTAGTGAAGGACGCCGGCATCAAGATCGATTGACGAATGTACGTCGGTAACGCGCCTCAGGACTGCGTGAAAAACCGCAGCATCTCCCGACTCGCGTCCGGACCCTGCGGATCCGCGTAAGAGCCGCTCGCGCTGCCGCCTGACCATGCGTGGCCCGCGCCGTGAACTAGCCAGTGCTCGAGCACGACGCGTCCGTCGGCATCGCGGTGCGTAGTGCGCGTGTAGCCGCGGCCGTTGGCGTTGCCTTTCTCGACTTTCTCCAGCGTGCCGCTCACGGTGTGCTCGCCGTTGCTCGGGTGCACGGTCGTGTCGCCATCGCCGTGAAACACGATCATCGGAATGCTCTTCGTGGATGCGCCGCGCGCCTTGCGCGCGGACTTGCCTTGCATCGCGGCGAACGCTGAAGGCAGGTCCTGCGCCGCGGCGTACCCGAGGCCGGAATGGATGCCCATCGCGGCGTACAGCTCGGGATAGGCATTGCCCATGATCGCGGCCATCGCGCCGCCGGCGGAGAGGCCGGCGACGTAGACGCGCTTCGCGTCGAGGTTGTGGCGCGTGATGACCTCGCGCGTGATTCCCGCGATCAGCGAAGGCTCGCCTTCGCGTCTTTGGTGCGGGGGCTGGAACCAGTTCCAGCAGGTGGACACATTGGCCCTGCCCGATTGCGCGGGATAGACGACCGCGAAGCCGAGCTCGTCCGCGAGGCGGTTCATACGCGTGCCGGCGGCGAAGTCTTCCGGATCCTGTTTGCAGCCGTGGAGCATGACGACGAGCGGCATGCCGCGCGTTGCGTGGTTCGGCGGGAGGTAAAGACTGTAGCTGCGGCTGCCGGCGGCATTCTCGAATAGAGCGGTCGGCATCTTGTCGCGCTGCGGAGCGCGCTCGGGGCGCCGCACGGGACCGGGTTGCACGCGAGGCGTCTGCGCGGCCAGCACCCTCTGAATGGCGGTAGTCGTTTTCATGAGGCTTCTACCCGTGCGAAAAAGGCGGGTCGGGCTCATGAGGCCGGTAGTGAATTTGCGAATCAAGTTGTTTCCTTTAGTGAGTGCGATCGGCGAGAGCGGCCTTGACCGCAGAAGGCGCTTGTAAGGCGCCGAGTACGGTCAGTGAAGCAATAGTCGCGCGCGCCAGTTCCGGGGTTACGTCGCTCGCGATGACCGCGAGCCCCAGCACCTTTATTTCAAGCTTCTGCCCGGCTTTACGCGCCGCCTCGAGATCGGCCTTCTTGAAGTGCTGAAGACCAACGGTGAGCATGCGTCGCGCGACTGTTTGTTTGACGGCGTCGGCTTGCGTTGCAAGCTGGTTACGGATGGCGGTGCGTATGAAATCGGTGCGATTGCCGTAGAAGCCTTCGCCCACGAGCAAGTCGATCTGGCCGAGATCGACCACTCCGAGGTTGATCGTGAGCTTCTCCGTGTCTACTGGGGTGGCCATCTGCATACCATCCATTTACCATCTGCATGGATGGTGAGGCCGCAGGCCGGACGCGTCAAGCACTAAATGCCGCGAGGTGCCGAAGACCATTTCGCCAAGGATGGTGTTTGTCTTGCTGTAACGAGCCATGGACTCCAAACCGCAGAAATCCCCCCTATTGATGAGCCCGTTCACCTGGTGGACCGACGTCGCGTTCAAGCTCTGGGGGCTCGGGAAGCCGATCCTTCCGGACGCGCCCGAAACCCCGCCGGTATCGGTCGCCGTGATCCCGACAGGCGATGCGCCGAAGGCGGCTCAAGCCGTCAGCAAGCCCAAGCGCACCAAGGTGCGCGCGAAGCCGAAGGTCAAGGCAAAGTCCCGGTCTAAGTCCCGGCGATAGTTGCCGCGCGCTGGCCGCGCCGCTAGCTTCCTGCGCTCGACGTCGAGCTGCAGGGAAGAATGGACAAGGCCACGAGCGGTTGGATCCACGGGTTGCTGGGGGTGCTGGTTTTCAGCGGTTCGCTGCCCGCGACGCGAGTGGCGGTGATGGATTTCGACCCGGTGTTCCTGACCGTCGCGCGAGCGGCGATCGCCGGTGTCCTCGGTATGGCGCTCCTGCTCGTGTACAGAGAAAAGAGGCCGGCGCGCGCGGATTTGCTTTCCCTCGCGATCGTGGCGATTGGAGTCGTGGTCGGCTTCCCGCTGCTGACGGCGCTCGCGCTGAAACACATCACGTCCGCGCACTCGATTGTGTTCATCGGTCTCCTTCCGCTCGCCACCGCTCTCTTTGGCGTGCTGCGCGGCGGGGAGCGGCCTCGTGCGGCGTTCTGGCTGTTCTCCTGCATCGGGAGCGCTCTCGTCGTGGGGTTTGCCGTTGCGCAAGGGGTGGGCGCTGCGCCAGTCGGCGATCTGCTGATGCTGGCGGCCATCATCATCTGCGGCCTCGGCTACGCGGAAGGCGCCACGCTCTCGCGCAAGCTTGGCGGCTGGCAGGTGATCTCATGGGCGCTAGTGCTATCGCTGCCGGTGATGGTTCCGCTGCTGCTCTATACGCTGCCGGCGTCCTTCGCCGGCGTCGGCGAGCCGGCGTGGATCGGGCTGGCTTACGTGTCGATATTCAGCATGCTGATCGGCTTCGTCTTCTGGTATCGCGGCCTGGCACAGGGTGGCATAGCAGCCGTCGGACAACTGCAGTTGCTGCAACCGTTCTTCGGGCTCGCCCTCGCGGCCACGCTGCTGCATGAGCAAGTGAGCTCGGCGATGCTGGTCGTGACAGTCGCGGTGGCGGCTTGTGTCGCGGGGGCGAAGAGGTTTGCGACGGCGCCGGCCTAAAGAAAAATCGCGTATCGTACTGATGCTCCACATCAAAGCAGGCCAGACTTGAAGCTATTCCAGGGTCGTATCCAGGGGACCGCGAGTCCCGCGGCGGGCGCGCCGCCGCAAGGGTTGCTCGCGTTCTACTGGTTCTTCGTCAAGCAGACCAAGGGCTGGTTCGCGGCGCTCTTTGCGGCGAGCCTGGCGGTGGCGCTGCTCGATACGGTGATTCCACTCTTCATCGGCAGGCTTGTGTCGCTGATGGAGGCGACCGACCGTGCGGCAGCACTCGAGCGCGAGTGGCCGTTGCTGGTCGGGATGGTCGCGCTGGTGCTTGTCGTGAGGCCGATCGTGCTGCTTCTCGATGTCGCGATCCGGCACAACGCGCTGATTCCCGGGTCGACGTCGCTGATTCGCTGGCAAAGCCACTGGCACGTGATCCGGCAGAGCTGGCCGTTCTTCCAGAACGACTTCGCCGGGCGCATTGCCAATCGCGTGATGACCACGGCGCACGCGCTGCGCGAGAGCACGATGGCGAGCATCCGCTCGGTGTTCTACATCGGCGTGTACGGCGTCACGGCGTATGGCCTGATGGCGGTCGCGGATTGGAGGCTGGGGCTGCCGGTGGCGATCTGGTTCGCCGGGTATCTCGTCTTCCTCTGGTATTTCGTG
>DATLDY010000040.1:0-3726 GCA_035525655.1 Burkholderiales bacterium | reverse complement strand
GACCACCGAGAAGTTGCCGACGTCGTAGGTGTCGCCGAGGTGCGTGCGATAGGGGAAGTTCTCCGGCGGGATGAAATTGCGCCGGCGCACCTCCACCGGATCGAGCTTCATCTCGCGTGCCGCCTTCTCCAGCAGGCGCTCCATCAGGAAGTTGGCTTCCGGCCGGCCGGCACCGCGATAGGCACCGGTCGCCATGGTGTGCGTGAGGACCGCGCGCACGCGGTAATGCACGAGCGGCACGTGATAGACGGTGGTCTGCACCTTCGGGCCGAGCTGCAGCGGAATGATCGCCGACGAGCCCACGGGGGTCGCGCCGATGTTTCCCAGGGTATCGACCTCCAACGCCAGGATCTTGCCCTGCGCGTCCAGTGCAATGCGCGCCTTGTTGTGCTGGTCGCGGCCCATGTGAGCCGCGAGGAAGTCCTCCGCGCGATCGGCCCGCCATTTCACCGGGCGGCCGAGCTTGCGCGCGGCATAGCAGACGAGCGCGTCCTCGGGCGTGAGCCCGGTCTTCATGCCGAAGCCGCCGCCGATGTCGCCCACGAGGATGCGGAACTCCTGCGGCTTCGCACCGAAAACCGCACCAAGGAGATCGCGCGCACCGGTCGGCGTCTGGTTTTGCGTATGCAGTGTCGTGCGTCCGGACTCATGCACCGCGATGCACGCACGCGGCTCGAGCGCCATGGCGATGACGCGCTGGTTGTGCAGCTCGAGCGTGCTGACGTGCGCCGCCTTGGCAAACGCCGCCTGCACCGCCGCGGCGTCGCCGTACCGGGTTTCCGCTGCAATGTTCCCCGTGGCGTCGGGCCATACGAGCGGTGCGCCCGGCGCGATGGCGCGCTTCGCGTCGACCACGCACGGCAAGTCTTCATAGTCGATTGCAACCAGCTCCGCTGCGTCCTGCGCCTGTACGCGCGTGCTCGCCACGACAGCGACAACCGGCTGCCCGACGTACAACACCTTGTCTTCGGCGAGCGGCGTCCTCAGGGGCGCCGCCATCGGCGAGCCGTCGGCTCGCTTGAAGAGCGGCGGGAACGGGATATGTCCGACCCGGTCAGCGCGCAGGTCGGCCATGCCCCACACCGCGATCACGCCCTTCGCGGCCTTCGCGGCGCTGACGTCGATGGACGTAACGCGCGCATGCGCGTGGGGCGAGCGCAGCAGCACGAGCCAGCACTGCCCGGGAAGGTCGAGGTCGTCGCTATAGCGACCCTGGCCGGCGAGCAGGCGGTCGTCCTCGAGGCGCTTCTGGGAGCGCGAGGTGCCGAAGCGCGCCGACGACGGATCGAACTGGACCTGCAGGGTGGGAGCGGTCATGGAACGGCGATTACGGGGAAGGCGGCGATTCTAGCAAGGCGACAGGCTTGAAAATCCGCTGGGCAGACGCCAATCTCCGGGACCATGACGACGACACCCGCACAAAAAGAGACCCTCGGCTTCCAGGCGGAAGTGAAGCAGCTTCTGGACCTGATGATCCACTCGCTGTACAGCAACAAGGAGATCTTCCTGCGCGAGCTGATCTCCAACGCTTCGGATGCGGCCGACAAGCTGCGCTTCGAGGCGCTGTCGAACAACGCGTTGTACGAGTCGGACCCGGAGCTCAAGATCCGCATCGCCGTCGACAAGGCGGCGCGCACCATCACCCTCTCGGACAACGGCATCGGCATGTCGCGAGGCGAGGTGGTGAAGAACATCGGCACCATCGCACGCTCGGGCACGCGCGAATTTTTCCAATCGCTCACCGGCGATCAGGCGAAGGACGCCCGGCTGATCGGCCAATTCGGTGTGGGGTTCTACTCGGCCTTCATCGTCGCCGACCGCGTCACGCTGATCACCCGTCGCGCCGGCCTGCCCGCGGGCGAGGCGGTGCGCTGGGAATGCGACATGGACAAGGGCGCGGGCCAATACACCGTGGAGGCAGCGGAAAAAGCCACGCGCGGCACCGACGTCATCGTGCACCTGCGCGAAGGCGAGGATGAGCTGCTGGACGACTTTCGGCTGAAGGCGATCATCCACAAATACTCGGACCACATCGCCATCCCGATCGTGATGGGGGAGGAAACCGTCAATCAGGCGAGTGCCCTCTGGACGCGGCCGAAAAGCGAGGTCACGGAAGAGCAGTACGTCGAGTTCTACAAGCACGTCGGCCACGACTTCGAGCCGCCGCTCGCCTGGACGCACAACCGCGTCGAGGGGCGCCAGGAATACACGCAGCTTTTGTATGTCCCGTCGCGCGCGCCCTTCGACCTGTGGACCCGCGACGAGCGTCACGGCCTCAAGCTTTACGTACGGCGCGTATTCATCATGGACGATGCGCAGCAGCTTCTGCCGCGGTATCTGCGTTTCGTGCGCGGGATAGTCGATTCGAACGACCTGCCGCTCAACATCTCGCGGGAGATCCTGCAGCAGAGCCGGGACATCGATGCCATCCGCGCCGGCTGCACGAAACGCGTGCTCGACCTCCTCGATGAGGTCGCCGCGAACCAGCCCGACAAGTACGCCAAATTCTGGACCGAGTTCGGTCGCGTCCTGAAGGAGGGCCCGGCGGAGGACCACGGAAACCGCGCGCGCATCGCCAAGCTCCTGCGCTTCTCGTCCACGCATAACGACAGCGAGGAGCAGACCGTCTCGCTCGCCGACTATGTCGGCCGCATGAAGCCCGGCCAGGACAAGATCTATTACGTCACCGCGGAGACTTTCCTCGCGGCGAAGGGCAGCCCGCACCTCGAGATCTTCCGCAAGCGCGGCATCGAGGTGCTGCTGCTCTCCGATCGCGTCGACGAGTGGCTGGTGGCGAGCCTCACCGAGTTCGAGGGCAAGCCGTTAGCGTCCGTGGCACGCGGCGATGTGGATCTTTCCAAAGTCGAAGGCGCCGCGCCGGAGCCCGACTGGCAGGTCGGCGAGCACGCCGACTTGCTGCGCGCGCTGAAGAGCGCGCTCGGCGAGAAAGTGAAGGACGTGCGCCTGAGCCGGCGCCTTAGCGAATCACCGTCATGCCTCGTCGCCGACGAGCACGACATGGGCGGCAACCTCGCGCGCATCCTGAAGGCGGCAGGCCAGAAAGTGCCGCTGTCGAAGCCGATCCTGGAGATCAATCCGACACATGCAGTAGTGAAGCGGCTCACGCCCGGTGCCGCACGCTTCGACGACTGGGCCAGCCTGCTCTACGACCAGGCGCTCCTCGCCGAGGGCGGGCAGCTCGACGATCCGGCCGGGTTCGTCAAACGCACTAACGATCTGATGCTCGGCCTGGCGGCCGACTAAGGAAAGGTGGCGGAGAGAGAGGGATTCGAACCCCCGGTACCGCAAGCGGTACAACAGATTTCGAGTCTGCCGCATTCGACCACTCTGCCATCTCTCCGCGGTCGAACAGAACCGTGAATTTTACTGGGTAATGCGCTCCTGGCCGCCCATGTACTTGCGCAGAGCGGGCGGGATGATGACTGACCCGTCGGCCTGCTGGAAGTTCTCGAGTATGGCGACCAGGGTGCGGCCGACGGCGAGGCCTGAGCCATTCAGCGTATGCACGAGCTCGGGCTTGCCCTTGTCGTTGCGGAAGCGGGCTTGCATGCGCCGCGCCTGGAAGGCCTCGAAGTTGGAGCACGAGGAGATCTCGCGATACGCATTCTGCGCGGGCAGCCAGACCTCGAGGTCGTAGGTCTTCGCGGCAGAAAAGCCCATGTCGCCGGTGCTAAGCGTAATGACGCGATAGGGCAGCTCGAGCTT
>DATLDY010000036.1:0-8360 GCA_035525655.1 Burkholderiales bacterium | reverse complement strand
GAGGTCGAGCGCAAGAACCTGGCGGGTCGAAACCGCGCCATATTGGTCACGGCGGTTGAGTCGGGATCCCCGGCCTTCGCCCACGGCATCCGCGCGGGCGATGTCATTGTCGGCGTCAATCAGCGCCGCGTGACGAGCGCCCAGGAGCTCAGCAAGGCGCTGCGCGCATCAGGCCGCCTAGCGCTGAACGTCTTGCGCGGCGACTTCCAGCTCACGATCCAGCTACGCTAATAAATAGGGACAGACCCTATTTAATTTAAAAATAGGGTCTGTCCCTATTTTTATTCTTTGGTGCGGGTGAGCTTCTTGACGTCGGGAAGCCGCCGCAGCGCACGCATCACCTTCGCGAGGTGCTGCCGGTTGGCGACCTCGACCACGAAGTGCATGGTGGTAAACAGCGCGCGGTCCTCTTCGGTGGCGATCGAATCGATGTTCGAGCCGGCCTCGGCGATCTGCGAGGCGACGCGCGCGAGAACACCGCGCTGGTTCTCCACCGTCACGTCGAGCGCCGCCTGGAACAGGCGCGACGTGCGCGGGTCCCATTCGACGTCGATCCACTGGTCCGGCTCGTTCTTGCGCGAGCGCACGATGCTGCGGCATTCGGATTGGTGCACCACAAGGCCCTGGCCCTTCTTGATGGAGCCGAAGATCGCGTCGCCCGGGATCGGGCGGCAGCACGTGGCGAGCTGCACCGCCATGCCCTCGGTGCCGCGGATGGTGACGCTCGCGGCGAGGGCCTCCTCGCGCGCCGGGTCGGAATGCTTGAGGAGCCGGCGCGCCACCACCGCGGGAAGCCGCTTGCCGAGTCCGATGTCGGCGAGGAGCTCCTCTTTCGAGCGGGCGCCGCCGTCGCGCACGACGCGCTCCCAGCTCGAATCGTCGACGTCGGCGATGGCGCCCTTCAGCGCCCGCAGCGCCTGGTCAAGCAGGCGCTCGCCGAGGCCGGCGGATTCCTCGTACTGCATGGTCTTCAGGAAGTGGCGGATGTTCGAGCGCGCCTTGCCGGTGCGCACGTACTGCAGCCAGCCGGGATTGGGCTTGGCGTGGCTCGCGGTGATGATCTCGACGCGATCGCCGTTGCGCAGCTCCGTGCGAAGGGGCACCAGCTCGCCATTCACCTTCGCGGCCACGCAGCGGTTGCCGATATCGGTGTGCACGGTGTACGCGAAATCGACCGTGGTAGCGCCGCGCGGCAGGGAAAGGATCTTGCCCTTCGGCGTGAAGACGTAGACCTCGTCGGGGAACAAGTCGACCTTGACGTGCTCGAGGAATTCCTGCGGGTCGCCCGACTGGTTCTGGATTTCCAGCAGCGACTGCAGCCAGCGGTGGGTCTGCTTCTGCAGCTCGGAGAGCTTGTCGGTCTCGTCCTTGTACAGCCAGTGCGAGGCGACGCCGGATTCGGCGAGGCGGTGCATCTGGTCGGTGCGCACCTGAACCTCCACCGGCACCCCGTACGGCCCGATGAGATCGGTATGGATCGACTGGTAGCCGTTGGCCTTCGGGATCGCGATGTAGTCCTTGAACTTGCCCGGGATCGGCTTGTACAGGCCGTGCAGCGCGCCCATGGCCAGGTAGCACGTCGGCACGTCCTTGACGATGACGCGCACGCCGAAGATGTCGTGCACCTCGGAGAAGCTCAAGTGCTTCTCGATCATCTTGCGGTACGTCGAGTAAACGTGCTTCTCGCGGCCGAACACGATGGCGTCGATGCCGCCCTCGGCGAGCTTGCGCTTCACGGCCTCGAGGGTGCGGCTGATCATCTCGCGGCGGTTGCCGCGCGCCGCCTTCGTCGCCTTGGCGAGCACCTTGTAGCGCACCGGGAAGAGGTGCGAGAAGGCGAGCTCCTGCAGCTCGTGGTAAAGCGCGTTGAGGCCGAGCCGGTTGGCGATCGGCGCGTAGATCTCCATCGTCTCGCGGGCCACGCGCCTGCGCTTGGCCGGGCTCACCGCGCCTAGGGTGCGCATGTTGTGCAGGCGGTCGGCGAGCTTGATGAGGATGACGCGCACATCGCGCGCCATCGCGAGCAGCATCTTGCGGAAGTTCTCGGCCTGGACGTGCTCGGCGGACTGGAACTCGATGCGATCGAGCTTCGAGACCCCGTCGACCAGGTCGGCAACCGGTTTCCCAAAGGTGTCGGAGATCTCGTCCTTGGTGACCGCCGTGTCCTCGGTGACGTCGTGCAGCAGGGCGGCCATCAGCGTCTGGCCGTCCAGGTGCCAGTCGGCCAAAATCTCGGCGACGGCGAGCGGATGCGAGATATAGGGCTCGCCGGACTGGCGTGTCTGCCCGGCGTGCGCGGCTTCGGAGAAGCGGTACGCGTCTTCGAGACGCGCCACGTCCTTCGGCTTCAGGTAGCCGAAGCGCTCGGAATCCCGCAGGAGGGGTGCGGCCGCTGCCATGGGGTCAGATTACCCGAAAGAAATTCGGGCTCCGTCCCCGAATTCCTACAACCCGGGTAACGACGGCGCCGTGGCGTTCCGCTTGAGGACTTCGGTGCCGATCTTGCCCGTGGCGATCTCGCGCAGCGCGATGACCGTCGACTTGTCGCGGTTCGGCTCGACGAGCGGGCTCGCGCCGGCGCTGAGCTGGCGCGCGCGATAGGTGGCCGCCAGCGTGAGGTGAAAACGGTTGGAAATTCGCTTCAGGCAATCGTCGACGGTGATACGGGCCATGGGATACCTAACGTTAGGTGTTTGCGCGCTCGCGCTCGAGGATGCTGGCGAGCTCGCGCCGTGCGGTTTCGAAGTCCTTGTTAATTATAGCGTATTTGAATTCGCCGGCATGGGTTAATTCTTCGCGTGCGTTCTGCACCCGGCGGCGGATCACTTCCTCCGAATCCTGTCCCCGCGCGCGCATGCGCCGCTCGAGCTCTTCGATCGAAGGCGGCAGGATGAAAATGCCCACGCAGTGCGGGTACAGCCGGCGTACCTGCTGTGCGCCCTGCCAGTCGATTTCGAGGATAAGGTCGTCGCCGCGCCTGACCGCATCCAGGATCACCTGCTTGCCGGTGCCGTAATGGTTGCCGTGCACCTCGGCGCTCTCCAGGAACTCATCGCGATCGCGCATCGAGAGGAAGGTCTTCTCGTCGATGAAGTGGTAGTCGACGCCGTTCTTCTCGCCCGGCCGCGGGCGGCGCGTGGTGTAGGACACCGAGATCTTCAGGCTGGGATCGTCGCGCATCACGGCGTCGATGAGCGAGGTCTTGCCGGCCCCCGAGGGCGCGGTGATGACGAACAGCTTGCCTTTGCGCCCCACTTCCGTTGGGCTCATTCGATGTTCTGGACCTGCTCGCGTATCTGTTCAATCAGCAGCTTGAGCTCGAGCGCGCAGTCGGTGATCTCCTGGCCCGCCGCCTTGGAAGCGAGCGTATTGGCCTCGCGATTGAGCTCCTGGGCGATGAAGTCCAGGCGCTTGCCATCGGAAGAGCTGCGGGAGGAGCTGCGGTCCCCGCCTTGCCGCAGGATGCGCTCGACTTCGTCCAGGTGGGTGCGAAGGCGCGTGAGCTCTTCGTCAACGTCCACCTTCGCGGCAAACACGGCGAGCTCGGTGCGCACTCGATCGTCGTCGTTCGAGCCCAGCGCTTCGCGCAGCTTTTCCGAGAGCCTCGCCTGGTAGGCGGCGATCGATTGCGGGACGAGCGGCGCCGCCTGCTCGATGCGCCGGCGCATGCCGGCGACGCGCTCCGCAATCGCGGCGGCGAGCTTGGCGCCCTCGCGCTTGCGCGACGCCACCAGCTCATCGAGCGCCTTGCGGCAGAGCTCGGCGGCGAGCTGGCGCGTCTCGTCCTCGCTGACGGTGGGCTCGGCGATGACCCCGGGCCAGCGCAGCACGTCGGCCACGCGCAGCGGCGTCGCCTGCGGCAAGGCCCTCTGCACTTCCGCGGCGAGCTCCCCCAGGCGCTCGAGCGCTTCGGCGCTCAGGCGGCTGGCCTGCGGCAGGCGCACGCTTTCGTTCAGGTACAGGCGGCATTCGAGCTTGCCGCGCGAGACGCGGCCGGCGATCAGCTCGCGCAGCACGGGCTCGACCGAGCGCAGCTCGTCGCCGATCCGGAACTGCAGGTCGAGGAAGCGGGAGTTCACCGAGCGCAGCTCGATGGAAAGCGTGCCGCGCGAGCCGTCGGCCGAGAGCGCCGCCGATATCGCGGCGTAGCCGGTCATGCTGTGGATCATTCGTTATCATAGGAGGAGATGGCTTCCCAAGCCAATCAAGCGCTGCCGGCAGGCACGCGCCTGGAAAATTACCGCATCGTTAGCACGCTGGCGTCGGGCGGGTTTTCGACCGTCTATCTCGCGCACGACGAAAAAGACTCGCCGGTCGTCATCAAGGAGTACCTGCCCTCGACGCTCGCCGTGCGCACCGACGCGGGCGCCGCGCCCAAGGTGGCGCCGGCGGATCTCGCGCGCTACCGCTACGGCGTGAAATGCTTCTTCGAGGAAGGCCGCGCGCTCGCGCGCCTTTCGCATCCGAACGTGGTGCGCGTGCTGAACTTCTTTCGCGCCAACGAAACCGTGTACCTCGTCATGCGCTACGAGCGCGGGCGCTCGCTGCAGCTTCATATCCAGCAGCGCCTGGGCATGCCCGAAGAGGTCTGGGTGCGCTCCACGTTCGCGCAGCTCCTGAACGGCCTGCGCGAGGTGCATACCAGCAAGCTCCTGCACCTGGACATCAAGCCGGCCAACGTCTTCGTGCGCACCGACGGCTCGCCGCTGCTCATCGATTTCGGCGCCGCGCGCCAGACGCTCTCCAGCGAAGGCATCAAGCTGCCGCCGACTTACACGCCGGGATTTGCCGCACCCGAGCAGTACGCCCGTGCCGGCGAGCTCGGCCCTTGGACTGACATCTATTCGGTAGGCGCGACGTTGTACGCCTGCCTTGCCGGCGCAGCGCCGCAGGCGGCGCACGAGCGGCTCAAGAAAGACCAGCTCGTGCCCGCGCGCAAAGCATGGGCCAAGCAGTATTCCCGCGTGCTCCTGGACATCGTCGACTGGTGCCTGCGCCTCGAGCACCTCGAGCGTCCGCAAAGCGTGCTCGCCTTGCAAAAGTCGCTGCTGGGCGAGAAGGATCCGGAGCGCTCGGGATGAAATACGCCCTCGCCCAGCAAACGCGCGTCGGCGGCCGGCGCATGAACCAGGACCGCATCGGCTGCTGGTCGACTACGGAGTGCGTTCTCATGGCGGTGGCGGACGGCCTCGGCGGGCACCTGCACGGCGAAGTCGCAGCCGAGCTCGCTATTCGCCTCCTCGGCGCGGCTTTCGAGCGCGAGGCCACCCCGCGCGTCGCCGACCCCGAGGCATTCCTCATGCGCGCGATGGCAGCCGGGCACGTGGCGATTCTGCGCGAGGCGGAGCGGCGCGGGCTGTCCGATACGCCGCGCACGGTGATAGTCGCGTGCGTAGTGCAGGACGGCATCGTGCACTGGACCCACGTCGGCGACAGCCGCCTTTACCTCATCCGCAACGGTCGCATCGTGCACCGCACGCGCGACCATACCGTGGTGCAGCAGCTGTTCGACGCCGGCCGCATCCGCGAGGAAGCCATGACCACCCACCCCGAGCGCAATCGCCTCCTGCAGTGCCTGGGCAGCTACACCACGCCGCAGCCGGATCCCGCTTCGCGCGAGATCCTGGCCAAGGACGACATCGTGCTGCTTTGCTCCGACGGCTTCTGGAGCCCTCTCACTCAGCGCCAGATGCTGCACGCCCTGTCGGCGCGCGAGCTGAGCCCGGCGATCGAGGAATTGACCGCCCTCGCCGAAAATCGCGCCGGGCCGAGCAGCGACAACATCTCGGTGCTCGCCATGGCGTGGGGTGAAGCCGCTGTCTCGGCGCCCGAAGCCGAGATTGAGCGCACCCAGGTCCAGGACCTGACCGCGACGGACCTCGATTACCTGCGAGTGTCCGACGAGGACATCGAGAAAGCCATCGCGGACCTGAAGACTGCCTTGCGCAAGAGCTCCCAGTGAGACCCTCCGGACGCAAGTCGAATGAGCTGCGGACCGTGCGCATCCAGCGCGGCTTTACCCGCCATGCCGAAGGCTCGGTCCTCGTCGAGTTCGGCGAGACGCGGGTGCTATGCACGGCATCGGTCGAAGAACGCGTGCCGCCTTTCCTCAAGGAGAGCGGACGCGGATGGGTCACCGCCGAATACGGCATGCTGCCGCGCGCGACGAATACGCGCACGGATCGCGAGGCCGCTCGCGGCAAGCAGAGCGGGCGCACGCAGGAAATCCAGCGCCTCATCGGCCGCGCGCTGCGCGCAGTGGTGGATACATCCGCGCTTGGCCCGCGCACCATCCAGATCGACTGCGACGTGCTTCAGGCCGATGGCGGGACCCGCACCGCCGCGATCACCGGCTCGTTCGTCGCCCTGCACGACGCCGTGTCGTGGCTGCAACAGCGCAAAAGCCTGCGCGCGGAGCCGATCCGGGACTTCGTGGCGGCGGTTTCCGTGGGCATCCATCAGGGCCAGCCGGTCCTGGACCTCGACTATGCCGAGGATTCGAACTGCGGCTGCGATATGAACGTCGTGATGACGGGTGCCGGGAATTTCGTCGAAGTGCAGGGCACCGCGGAAGGCGAAGCCTTCGGCCGCGCGCAGCTCGACGAGCTCGTCACCCTCGCCGATGGTGGCATCCGCGAGCTGATCGCCCACCAGCGACGCGCGCTTGGCCTCTCCTGACCTGGTCGATTACTACCGGCGTCGCGCCGGTGAGTACGAGTCGATCTACGCCAAGTCAGAGCGCCAGGCCGATCTGTCCGTCCTGCGAGCGCGGATTCCAGCGCGCCTTGCCGGCCGGCGCGTGCTGGAGATCGCGTGCGGTACGGGCTACTGGAGCGTCCTCGTCGCACGCACGGCGGCGAGCCTCGTGGCCACCGACGCCGGCGAGGAGCCGATGCGCATCGCGCAGTCCAAGCAGTATGGACAACACAAAGTGCGCTTCGAGCTCGCCGATGCGTATTCGCTGAGCCCTGCGCTCGGCACCTTCGATGGCGCGCTCGCGGTGTTCTGGTGGTCTCACATCCAGCGCCGGCGGATCGGCACCTTCCTCGATTCGCTGCATGGGCGGCTGGAGCCCGGCGCGCGTGTGGTGCTGATGGACAACCGGTATGTCGAAGGCTCGAGTACGCCGATCGCCGAGCGCGACGCCGATGGCGACACGTACCAGCTGCGTCGCCTTGCCGACGGCAGCGAGAATCGCGTGCTGAAGAATTTTTCGACGGAGGAGGAGCTGCGCGAGGCACTGTTGCCGCACGCGCGATCCTTCTCCTACCGGGCCCTCGAATACTACTGGCTGGCGGAGTACGAGCTGCGGTGAAGATCGTGCTGGCGTCCAACAACCCGGGCAAGGTGCGAGAGATCCAGGAAATGCTCGGCGCCGGTATCGAGATCGTGCCGCAAGCGATGCTCGGGATCGCGGAGGCGGACGAGCCGCACGCCACCTTTGTCGAGAATGCGCTCGCCAAGGCACGCCATGCGAGCCGTGCCGCCGGGCTGCCGGCGCTCGCCGACGACTCGGGCCTGTGCGTGAGCGCGCTCGGCGGGGAGCCGGGTGTGCACTCCGCCTACTATGCCGGCCGCAACGGGCCGCGCGAGGAGCGAGACGCCCATAACAACCTGAAGCTTCTGGAAACGCTTGCGGACGAGCGGAAGGCTTACTACTACTGCGTGATGGTCTTCGTACGCCGCACCGACGATCCGCGCCCGCTCATCGCCGAGGGCCTCTGGCATGGCCAGATCGCTCGCGTGCCGCGCGGCCGGAACGGCTTCGGCTACGACCCGCTGTTCCTGATCCCGGCCCTCGGCAAGACCGCGGCGGAGCTGAGTCCCGCCGAAAAGAATCGCATAAGCCACCGGGCGCTCGCCTTGCGGCGACTGCTCGAGCTGCTGCATGCCGCAGATCAAGCTTGAGCGTCCGGCGCGCGTAACGCTCGCGCTGCTGCCGCCGCTCTCCCTGTATGTCCACATCCCATGGTGCGTGCGCAAGTGCCCTTATTGCGACTTCAACTCGCATGAGCGCAGCGGCACGCTCCCCGAGCGGGAGTACGTCCAGAAATTGATTGCCGACCTGGAGGCGATGCTGCCCTCGGTCTGGGGCCGGCGCCTGGTCAGCGTGTTCATCGGCGGCGGCACGCCGAGCCTTTTCTCGCCCGAGGCTATCGACGAGATCCTCGCTGCCGTGCGCGCGCGCATCCCGCTCGAGCCGAGCGCGGAGATCACGCTCGAAGCCAATCCGGGAACGGTGGAGGCCGGCCGCTTCCGCGGGTTTCGCGACGCCGGGGTCAATCGCATTTCGCTCGGCGTGCAGAGCTTCGACGACGCGATGCTGACGGCGCTCGGGCGCATCCATTCGGCAGCGGAGG
>DATLDY010000035.1:0-3114 GCA_035525655.1 Burkholderiales bacterium | reverse complement strand
CGGCGGTCCACACGACGCGCGCGAGGTATTCGAGATTCACCTGGTGGCAGATGCCGTTGCCCGGCGGCACGATGCGCAGGTTCGCGAACGCCTGACCGCCCCAGCGCAGGAAGGCATAGCGCTCGGCATTGCGCTGCATCTCGAGCGCCTGGTTGCGCACCGCGGCGTCGGCCGTGCCGTAGGCATCGACCATCACCGAATGATCGACGACGAGATCCACCGGCACGGAAGGATTGAGTCGCTGCGGGTCGCCGCCGAGGCGGATCATCGCGTCGCGCATCGCGGCGATATCGCCGAGCAGCGGGACGCCGGAGGAATCGGGCATCAGCACGCGCGTGAAGCGGAAGGCGATCTCGCGCTCGGCGCGTCGCGTGGCAAGCCATCCGCCTACTGCGGCGATGTCCGCGCCATCCGAGCGGCCCTCGCCGTGCTGGCGCAGCACGTTTTCCAGCACGACCTTGAGCGAGAACGGCAGGCGCGATACGCCGGCGAGGCCGAGCTCCTGCGCCGCGGCGATGCTGTAGTACTGGAATGCAGAGTCGCCGACACGCAGCTCGCGCCGCGTGGCGCGGCCGTCGACCACGGGAGGCTTAGCCGACTTTACGTGCGGGGCCAGCGCTCTTCGCGAGCGGCCGCAGCTTTTCCACGATCTCCTCGGTCGAGCCAACGTCGGCGTATTTGGCCGCCATGTCGAACAGGTTCACGGCATGCGAGGCGTGGGACCGGTCGTACACCGCGTCGTGCGGCACGAGGCAGCGGAAGTTGTAGGCGAAGCCGTCGACCACGCTGCCGCGCACGCAGCCGCTCGTCGTGCAGCCGGTGACCACCAGCGTGTCCGCGCCGAGGTCGATCAGGTGGCTGACCAGCGGCGTGCCAAAGAACGCGCTCGGGTGCTTCTTCGGCAGCAGCACGTCGCCTTCGCGCGGCGCGATCTCCGGCGGGAACTCGTAGCCCTTCATCGGGATGTTCATGATCGCCGGCACCTTCTCGGCGAGGCGGCCGCTGTCGGTGGCCTTGTTCTTCGGCGCGACGTGGGGGTAGAGCACCGGCCAGTCATTGCGGCGGAACTCGGCGAGGAGCAGCGCGATGTTGCGCACCGCGTTCCAGCCGACCTCGCCGCACGAAGTGGGAAATTCCTTGATCGATTCAAAGAACGGCTTCGGCGTCGTGCCGATGGTGCGGTACTGGACGTCGATGATGAGGAGCGCGGGCCGCTTGCCGACGCCGCCCGGACGGCCGAAGCCGGCCGCGAATGTCTGCTTCTGGTCTTCCTCGCTGACGATGCCGTCCCAGGGTTTCATGCGCGCTCTCCTTGAGGAATTCGGGGACGGAGCCCGAATTCCAGCGAACGGGATGCGTTTGCGTTTTGGAATTCGGGCTCCGTCCCCGAATTCCGATCGAGTCTAGGCAGACCTATAATTATCAGTCAAATCGATTGCGTTGATTCCGCTCATCCATGATGTGAATACGTGAACGGCACCCCGGATCTCAATCTGCTACCGGTGTTCGAAGCCCTGCTCCGCCATGGCAACGTCACGCGCGCCGCGGCCGACGTGGGACTCACGCAATCGGCGATGAGCAGCGCGCTTGGGCGCCTCCGCCGCCAGCTCGGCGATCCGCTGTTCGTCAACACGCGCGCCGGCATGCTGCCGACGCCGCGCGCACTCGAGCTCGCGCCGTCGCTCACCGATGCCTTGTCCATGGTGCGCCGCGCGCTGAACGGCCGGGAAGCGTTCGATCCGAGCCGCACCGCGCGCAGCCTGCGCGTGTACATGACCGATGTCGGCGAGACCGTGCTGCTGCCGGCGCTCATGCGCCACCTCGACCAGGAAAGCCCGCAGCTGCGCCTGGAGACCGCCCAGCTGCCGGCCGCCGAGCTCGCCGTGCGCATGGAGACCGGCGACATCGACCTCGCCGTCGGCTACCTGCCGCAGCTGCGCGACAAGATCCGGCGCGCGCGGCTCTTCGAGGAGCACTACGTGTGCATGACGTGCCCCGATCCGCGTCGCGACCAGCGGCTCGGCGGCCGCGGCCGCGCGCTCACGCTGAAGGAGTTTCTTTCGGCGCGCCACGTGCTCATTTCCTCGATGGGCTCGGGTCACCAGCAGCTCGAGCGCGCGCTTGCCGAGCACGGCGTGGAGCACAACGTCGCGCTGCGCGTGCCCCATTTCGTCGTGATCCCGCTCATCGTCGCGGGCACCCAGCTCATCGTCAGCCTGCCGAAGCACGTCGCGGACGTCTGGGCCGGGCTGGTGAAGGTGAACGTGCATCCGCTGCCGATCTCCATCCCGAGCTTCGACGTCTCGCTCTACTGGCATCCGCGCGTCGAGAACGACGCGGCGAATCGCTGGCTGCGCGAGGCGATGCTGCAGCTCTTTGGCGACCGCAAGCGCCGCTCATGACGGCGGAAAAGACTCCGGTTTTCCTGCTCACGGGATTCCTCGGCAGCGGCAAAACGACGCTCCTCAACCGGGCCTTGAAGGACCCGGCGCTCGCCAACACGGCCGTGGTCGTGAACGAGCTCGGCGAAATCGGCCTCGACAACGTGCTCATCGCCGAGGCTACCGACAACGTGGTGCTGCTCGATGCGGGCTGCCTGTGCTGCGCCAACACGGGGGCGCTCCACGAAACGCTGGCCGACCTCGATGGCCGGCGCGCGCGCGGCGAGATCCCGCCCTTCGAGCGCGTGATCATCGAGACGAGCGGCGCCGCCGATCCGGCTCCGCTCCTCAACGTGCTGCTCGGCCATCCGCTCGTCACCGCCGCTTACGGGTTCGAGGCGACGGTATGCGCCATCGATGCGCAGCACTTCCTCGCTTCGCGCACCGAATATCCGGAGCTCGACAAGCAGGCCGCGATCGCGGAGCGCATCTACGTGAGCAAGCGCGATGTCGCCGACCCGGCCCCCGTCCTGGATTTTATTTCCCATCTAAATGCCGAGGTTCTCGACACGCCCGCCGCGCTCTTCTCCACCTGGGCAAAGGCGCGCAAGTACAAAGTCTCCTTGAACACCGGGGGCAAGATCGGCCCGCGCGAGCATTTCTCCGGCATTCGCGCCCACGCGTTCCGCCCCCCGCCACCGGTGACGTGGGCCGGCTGGTCGGCGTGGTCGCG
>DATLDY010000319.1:0-25010 GCA_035525655.1 Burkholderiales bacterium | reverse complement strand
TCCATCACCTCGTCCCAGTCGGCGTCCTTCATGCGAAGCGCCAGGTTGTCCTTGGTGATGCCCGCATTGTTGACGAGGATCGCGATGTCGCCGACCTGCTTCTGCACCTCGTCGATGAAAGCATCCATTTGCGCGGTGTCTCGCACGTTCAGCACCTTGCCGATGCCCGGCACCCTGGCCGCGCCCTCGGCGCTGGTCGACGTGCCCACGACCTTGGCGCCGTGCTTCAACAACTCCTCCGCGATGGTGCGGCCGATGCCGCGCGAAGCGCCGGTGACGACGGCGACTTTTCCGTCGAGCATGTTCATGCCCCTTTCACCGCCGCAAGCGCCGCCTCGAGCGCCGCCTTGTCGTGCAGCGTCAGTGACTGTACTTCCGGCGCGATGCGCTTGGTCATGCCGCCGAGCACCTTGCCCGGCCCGCACTCGACGATGTGCGTCGCGCCGAGCGCCACCATCGCCTGGATGGTCTCCACCCAGCGCACCGGGGACGCCGCCTGGCGCACCAGGGCGTCCTTGATGCGGGCGGGATCGGTCTCGGCCTTCACGTCGACGTTGTTCACCACCGCGTACTGCGGGGCCGAAAGCGTGACTGTCACCAATTTTGTTTTCAGCTTCTGAGCCGCCGGCTGCATCAGCGTCGAATGGAACGGTGCGCTCACCGGAAGCAGCATCGCACGCTTCGCGCCGCGCGCCTTGCATTTCTCGATCGCGCGGTCGACCGCCGACTTTTCGCCAGCGATCACGACCTGGCCGGGGGAGTTGAAATTCACGGCCTGGACGACGCCGCCGGCTTCGGCGCAGGCGGCAACCACCTGATCGTCGGCCAGGTTGAGGATCGCGGCCATCGCACCCTGGCCGGCCGGCACGGCTTCCTGCATCGCCTGCGCGCGAAAACGTACGAGCGGCAGCGCATCGGCAAAAGTGAGCGCGCCCGCGGCGGTGAGCGCGGTGTATTCCCCGAGGCTATGGCCCGCGGCCATCTCCGGCGCCGGACCGCCGAGCGCGCGCCATGCGCGATAGGCGAGGTAACCGGCGCTCACCATTGCGGGCTGCGTATTGACCGTCTGGTTGAGCGCCTCGGCCGGACCCTCGTCCAGCAAGCGCAGGAACTCGGCACCGAGCACGCCTTCAGCCTCGGCGCGAGCATCGTCGACCGCGGCAAGGCCGGCATATCCCTTGAGCATTCCCACGGCTTGCGAACCCTGGCCTGGGAACACCATCGCAAGTTTCATAGCGTGACCAACGAGGAGCCCCAGGTGAATCCGCCGCCGACGCCCTGGAGCAGCACGCGCTGGCCCGGCCGGATCTTGCCGGCGCGCACGTATTCATCGAGCGCAAGCGGCACGGACGCGGCGGAGGTGTTGCCGTGATGATCCACCGTCACCACCAGCTTCTCGCGCGGCAGGCCGACCTTGCGCGCGACCGCCTCGAGGATGCGCACGTTCGCCTGGTGCGGAATGAGCCAGTCGACGTCCTCGAGCGTCATGCCGGCCTGCGCAATCGTCTCGCGCGCCGACTCCTCCAGCACGCGCACCGCGAACTTGAACACCGCCTGGCCGTCCATCTGCAGGAAAGGGCTGCCGACGATCGCGCCGCCGTGCACGTTGCCGGGCACCGACAGGATGTTCGAATAGCTGCCATCGGCCCGCAGCACGCTGGCATGAATGCCCGGCTTCGAATCCGCAGCCAGCACCACCGCGCCGGCGCCGTCGCCAAACAGCACGCAGGTCGTGCGGTCGTTCCAGTCGAGGATGCGCGAAAACACTTCGGCGCCGACGACCAGCGCCCTCTTGTACATCCCGCCGCGGATAAACGCATCGGCGGTAGCGAGGCCGTAGACGAACCCGCTGCACACGGCCTGCACGTCGAAGGCGGCGCCGCCTTTGGCGCCGAGCTTTGCCTGCAGCAGGCACGCGGTGCTGGGAAACACATAGTCCGGCGTGGAGGTCGCGACAATGATGAGATCGAGCTCGCTCGCCTGCATGCCGGCAGCCTGCAGCGCGTTATGCGAGGCGCCGAGCGCCAGGTCGCTCGACGCTTGCGTCTTCTCGGCGATGTGTCGCTGCACGATGCCGGTGCGCTCGCGGATCCAGGCGTCGCTCGTGTCGAGCTTGGCGGCGAAGTCGTTGTTGGTCATTACCTTCGCCGGCAGGTAGCGGCCCGTGCCTACGATGCGCGAATAGATCATTGCGCCGGCACCGGCTGGAGCTGCGCCATGCGCTCGGCGATGCGCTGCGCAACGTTGTTGCGAACCTCGTCGACGGCGCGCTCGAGCGCGAAGGAAAAGGCGCGCACGTCGGCCGAGCCGTGGCTTTTGATGACGATGCCGCGCAAACCCAGGAGGCTCGCGCCGTTGTACTTCGCCGGATCCATGCGCGCGCGCAAGGCGTTGAGCACCGGCTTGGCCACCAGCGCGCCGAGCATGTTCCACACGTTGCGCTTGAACTCCTGGCGCAGGAACCCGACCATCATCTTGGCCACGCCCTCCGAAGCCTTCAGGAGCGCGTTGCCGACGAAGCCATCGCACACCACCACGTCGGTGGTCCCCTTGTAGATGTCGTCGCCTTCCACATTGCCGTGGAAATTGAGCCCGCTCGTGCGCAGGAGCTCGCCCGCGCGCTTGACCGTATCGTTGCCCTTGATGTCCTCGACGCCGATGTTGAGCAAGCCGACCGTCGGGCGCTCCTTGTGCTCCACGGCCGCGACCAGCATCGCACCCATCACGCCGAACTGCATCAGCTGCTCCGCCGTGCAATCCACGTTCGCGCCGAGGTCGAGCACGTACGTGTAACTGCCTTTCATGTTGGGCAGCACCGTCGCGATGGCCGGGCGATCAACGCCGGCAATGGTTTTCAGCACGAAGCGCGAGATCGCCATCAGCGCCCCGGTGTTGCCCGCGCTCACGCAGGCGTGCGCCTCGCCGCTCTTCACGAGGTTGATGGCGACGCGCATCGAGGAGTCTTTCTTGTAGCGCATGGCCTGCGCCGGCGGCTCGTCCGAGGCCACCACCTCGGTCGCCGGATGCACGCGCAGCCGCGGCCCGGCGACCGCGCCGCGCGCAGTGAGCTCGGCTTCCACTGCCTCACGAATTCCGACGAGGATGATGTCGACGTCGCCAGCACGCGCCTGGAAATCCAGCGCGGCCGCTACCGTCACATGAGGGCCGTGGTCGCCCCCCATGCAATCGACAGCGAGGGTGACCAGCGGACTTACTCGCCCTTCGTGCGGACGACTTTCTTGCCGCGATAGAACCCGGTCGGGCTGATGTGATGGCGCAGGTGCGTCTCGCCGGTGGTCGGCTCGATCGCGACCGTCGGCGCGGTCAGATGGTCATGCGCGCGGTGCATGCCGCGTCGCGAAGGCGATTTCTTGTTCTGCTGAACTGCCATGGTCGAACTCCTCTGTAGTCAATGCTTGCGCTGCATCATGCCGCGCAGGCCCGCAAACGGCGAACCTTCCGCCCTCTCGTGTCCCTCCGGACGCGTTTCACAATCCTCGTGCCGCGGCGCATATGGCAGCGCGAGCAAGAGCTCGTCCTCCACCAGATCGCGCACGGCCATTTCCTTCCCCGCCAGCACGCGGTCCGGGGCATCGACCGTCGCCGGTTCGGCGTCGATCTCGTCCTGCGATGCCGCCAGGACGAGCAACGCGTCGCCATCGACTTCATGCGCCAGCGGATCGAGACACCGCTGGCACCGCAACTGCAACGTCGCGCGCACCGTGAGCCGCAAGCTTGGCCGCCCGCGCTCATCGCGCACGCCGCGCAGCGTGTAGGCGGCTTCGCCTGCGTTGGAAAGCATCAAATCCTGGAGGCGCGGAAAGCTGCTGAGGGGCAGCTTCCCTTCCTGCGTCGCTCCGGCCAAAGCGAACTCAAAGCCGTCGATCACCGGCTGGTGCGACATAAAGGCGCGGATGATATCATCGTTGGAATTCCTCCGTCAAAACAAAGTGATATCCGAAATGCGGCCTCCATCCCGGCGGCTCGTCCTCGCCTCCACGTCGGTATACCGTAAGGAGCTCCTCGGCCGCCTCGGCGTTCCCTTCGCGGTGGCGGCCCCACAGTCCGACGAGCGTCCTTTGAGCGGCGAAGCGCCGGAAGACACCGCGCTGCGCCTGGCTGCGCTTAAAGCACAGTCGGTGCGCGCCGCTCACCGCGACGCGCTGATCATCGGCTCGGATCAAGTCGCCATCAGCGGCGGCCGCGTGATGAGCAAACCCGGCGACCACGCCACTGCGACGCGGCAGCTGCGCGCGCTCAGCGGCAAGAGCGCCGATTTCCATACCGCGCTTGCGCTCCTCGACGCGGCGAACGGCAGCTTGCAGACGCGCGTCGTGCCGTGCCGCGTGCACTTTCGGCAGCTCGACGACGCGCGCATTGAACGGTATCTCCAAAAGGAAAAACCGTACGACTGCGCCGGCAGCGCGAAGGCCGAGGGCCTCGGCATCGCGCTCATCGAGCGCATCGAGACCCACGACCCGACCTCCCTCATCGGCCTGCCGCTCATCGCGCTCACCGAGATGCTCGAGCGCGCCGGCCTGTCCGTCGTTTGATCCTTTACGCCATTCCGACGCCGCTCGGGTCATCGCCGCAGGAATCGCTGCCCGGCCCGGCACTGGAACGCATCCGATCCCTGAACGATTTCGTCGTCGAGAACGCGAAATCGGCGCGCGCCTTTCTCTCGGCCGCCGGCTGCAAGCCGCGCGAGCTGCAACTTTCGGAGCTAAGCGAGCACACGGCGGCCGGCGATGTGCCGCGCCTGCTCCAACCGCTGCGCGACGGGCGCCCCCTTGGCCTGCTGTCGGAGGCGGGCTGCCCCGCCATTGCCGATCCGGGTGCGCTACTCGTCGAGGCCGCGCATCGCGAAGGATTTCGCGTCGTGCCGCTGATCGGGCCCTCGTCGATCACGCTCGCGCTGACGGCCTCCGGGCTCGAAGGCCAGCGCTTCGCGTTCTGCGGGTATTTGCCCCGCGATGCCGGCGAGCGCGTCAGGCGAATCCGCGAGCTCGAGGCGCGCTCGCGCAAGGAGGCCGAGACCGAGATCTTCATCGAGACGCCGTATCGCAACGACACGCTCGTCGCGGCGCTTCTCGAAACATGCGCACTGAGCACGCGCCTATGCATCGCTGCCGATCTCACGCTGCCTTCGGAGTCCATAGCGACGAAGTCGATCAGCGAGTGGCGCCGGACGCCCCCCTCTATTGGCAAGCGCCCGGCGGTTTTTTTGCTGCTAGCGCATCAGCGGTAGGGCGCGTATCGCGTAGTCGGCGAGCGAGCTCGCGACCGAAGCGCCGAAGCGCTTCGCCACTTTCTCGGCAATGCCTTCCTTCTGGGTGTAATCGACGATGTCTTCGGCCTTGATGACCTCGCGTGCCACGGAGTCGAGGCTGCCGATGCCGTCGGTCAGGCCGAGCTCGACGCTCTTCTCGCCGGTCCAGATCAACCCGCTGAACATGTCGGGCGTCTCCTTGAGGCGCTTGCCGCGGCCTTCCTTCACCACCGCGATGAACTGGCCGTGCACGTCCTTGATGAGGGTCTGCGCGTGCTCCACGTCCTTGGGATTCACCGGTGAGAACGGATCCAGCATCCCCTTGTTCTCGCCCGCCGTGATGAGCCGCCGCTCGACGCCCAGCTTGTCCATCAGGCCGGTGAAGCCGAAGCCGTTCATCAGCACGCCGATCGAGCCGACGATGCTCGACTTGCTCACGTAGATGCGATCGGCGCCGACGGCGACGAAATATCCGCCCGAGGCGCAGATGTCCTCGACCACCGCGTACAGCGGGATGTCGGGATATTTTTTCCGCAGGCGCTTCATCTCGTCGTAGATGGTCTGCGACTGCACCGGGCTGCCGCCGGGGGAGTTGATGCGCAGGATCACGCCCTGCGTGTTCTTGTCCTTGAACGCGGCCTGCAGCGCGCTATTGATCTTGTCCGCGCTTCCATCCGCGCCCGGCGCGATGATGCCGTTCAGCTCGACCACCGCCGTGTGCTTCTTGCCGCCCGCCATGTCCGCGCGGCCCTGCCAGTCGATGAGCGCCACGAGCAGGAACGTGACGTAGGCGAAGGTCAGGAACTTGAAGAAAATCCCCCAGCGGCGCCGCCGCTTCTGCTCGGCAAGCGCCTCGCTGGCGAGCTTCGTGACGAGCTCGCGTTCCCAGGAACTGTTGGTGTCAGTCATCTTCGAACCCCGTGAAGTAAACGTTGCCGTCGCGCTCTTCCACCAGAACCTTCACCAGCGGACTGCCGTTGCACGGGCCGCCCAGGCAGCGGCCGGTCGGCGCGTCGTAGGTTGCGCCGTGCGTCGAGCAGATGAGATCGCGTCCTTCCGAATCGAAAAATACTCCTTCCTGCCAGTCGAGTTCCATCTCGACGTGCGAGCAGCGGTTCAAATAGGCGTGCACCTTGCCGTGGTAGCGCACGACGAACGCCGGCGCCTTGTCGCCGAAATACTCGACTTCGAACCGCACGCCGCGGCCCGAGTCGAGCACCTGCGCCGATGGGCAGATCAGCCTTGGACCGTCAGCCATTCGCGCAATTGCGCCACGCTCGCCACGCAGCCTTTCGGGCCGCAGGCGCGCAGGCCGCTTTCAGGGTGGGCGCCGTAGGTCACGGCGACGGCGTCGACGCCCGCGGCGCGCGCCATTTGCAGGTCATGGGAGGTGTCGCCGATCATGAGGGCGGCCTCGGGCGGCACTTCGAGCTCCTTCAGGATCTCGCGCAGCATCGCGGGATGCGGCTTCGGATTGGTCTCGTCCGCGCATCGCGAGGCGCGGAAAAACGGCTTCAGGCGCGTCGCTTCCAGAGCCCGGTCGAGGCCGCGGCGGCTTTTTCCCGTGGCAATACTCAGCGTGCGCTCCTGGCTCATGCCTTCGATCAATTCCCGCATCCCGCCGAAAAGGTCCATCGAATCCTCGCGCGACAGGAAATGGTAACGGTAGCGCGCGACGAACTCGCTCGTCTGCTCCGCCTTGAGGCCGGGTACCGCGAGACGCAGCGCGTCCTGCAGCCCGAGGCCGATGACATGGCTTGCCTGCTCCCGGGTCGGCACCTCGAGCCCGATATCGCCGGCGGCGAGGCGAATGCATTCGGCAATGCTGCTGGCGGAGTCGATGATCGTCCCGTCCCAGTCGAAGACGAGCAAGCGGTATCTCACAAGCTCGCCGCGAATGCCGCCATGTCTTCGGGCAACGCCGCCTGAAGGCGCACGCGCTCGCCGGTCGTCGGATGCTGGAAAGCAAGGCGCCCGGCGTGCAGGAAAAGACGCGTTACGCCCTGTTTCGTCAGCGTCTTGTTGAGCTCGAAGTCGCCGTACTTGTCGTCGCCCAGGACCGGATGCCCGGCGTGGGCGAGGTGCACGCGGATCTGGTGGGTTCGACCCGTGAGAAGGCGGACCTCCAGCAGGCTGAACTTCGCGCTTCGCTTCAGAACCTTCACTTTAGTAAAGGCGCTCATGCCGCCTTCCTGCACGCTGACGCGCCGCTCGCCCGAGCCGGTCACGTATTTGTGCAGCGGCTGCTGGAGGTCGAAGGCGTCCTTCGCCGGGGCGCCTTTGACGAGCGTGCTGTAGATTTTCTCCACCTCGCCATCGCGCAGCATCCGGTGCATCTCGACCAGGGCGCCGCGCTTCTTGCATAGGATGAGAAGGCCGGAGGTGTCGCGGTCGAGCCGGTGGGCGAGCTCCAGGACCTTGGCTTGCGGCCGCGCGGCGCGCAGGGACTCGATGACGCCGAAGCTGACCCCGCTGCCGCCATGCACGGCGACCCCGGCGGGCTTGTCGATCACGAGGAGCGCGGCATCTTCCAGGACGATTGGAAATTCAGCCGGCCGGGCTGTCTTTACGGTGGCGGAGACGCGCACCGGCGGCACCCGCACCCGGTCGCCGGCCTGGAGGCGGTAATCGGGTCCGACGCGGCCGCTGTTGACGCGAACTTCACCGCTCCGCAGGACCCGGTACACGTGGCTCTTGGGCACGCCTTTCAGGCGCCGGATCAGAAAATTGTCGATGCGTTGCGCTGCGCTTTCCTCGCCGACGACGACCCAAGTGACCTTGGGACGAGAGGCGAGCTTGTTTAAGTCATTCATTTTCCGTATGATCTGCCGGACGCTTCGAGTTGCGAGGCACAGATCCGAGGGCGGCTAGCACCTACGTGTGCGGGCAAGCGTCTGGTCTGCAACCCGCCTCCTGTCCGGCCACAGCCGGACCTGAAGCGCTGGTTAATTTCGCTCACCGGAAGTAGCGATACTACTAGAAGCGCGCGTAGGCGGATTTCCCCTACTCCACCCTTTTTCTGGATTAAGAACCCACTAGGAGAGCAAGGACCGAGCGATTTTCGGCGCTCCTGCGCGCGCAGGAGAAAAACAAGTGAAGCGGATGTTATTCAATGCGACCCAGCAAGAAGAGCTGCGTGTCGCCATCGTCGACGGCCAAAAGCTCGTCGACCTCGACATCGAGTCAGCATCAAGGGAGCAGCGCAAAAGCAACATTTATAAAGGCGTCATCACCCGCATCGAGCCGAGTCTCGAGGCTGCCTTCGTCGATTATGGCGAGGAGCGCCACGGGTTCCTCCCGTTCAAGGAAGTCTCCCGCAGTTACTTCAAGCCCGACATCGACGTAGCCCGCGCGCGCATCCAGGATGCGCTGCGCGAAGGCCAGGAGCTGATCGTCCAGGTCGAGAAGGACGAGCGCGGGACGAAGGGCGCTGCGCTTACTACGTTTATTTCGTTGGCAGGGCGATACCTCGTCCTGATGCCCAACAACCCCCGCGGCGGCGGCGTATCGCGCCGGGTCGAGGGCGAGGACCGCAACGAGCTTCGCGACACCCTCGACCAGCTGCAGCTTCCCGACGGCATGAGCGTCATCGCCCGCACCGCGGCGATCGGGCGCACCGCCGAGGAGCTCACCTGGGACCTCAACTACCTGATGCAGCTCTGGCGCGCGGTCGAGAGCGCGGCGCTGGACACCTCCAAGAAGCCGTTCCTCATCTACCTCGAGTCGAGCCTGGTGATCCGGGCGATCCGCGATTATTTCCAGCCGGACATCGGCGAGATCCTGATCGACACCGAGGAGATCTACGAGCAGGCGAAGAGCTTCATGCAGACGGTGATGCCGGGCAACGTCAACAAGGTGAAGTTCTACCGCGACGACGTGCCCCTCTTCTCCCGTTTCCAGATCGAGCACCAGATCGAGAGCGCGTATTCGCGCCAGGTCGCCCTGCCCTCCGGCGGCGCGATCGTCATCGACCACACCGAGGCGCTCGTCGCCATCGACGTCAACTCGGCGCGCGCCACCAAGGGCGTCGACATCGAGGAGACGGCGTTCCGCACCAACCTGGAGGCCGCCGAAGAGGTGGCCCGCCAGCTGCGCCTGCGCGACCTGGGCGGCCTGATCGTGATCGACTTCATCGACATGGAGTCGCAAAGGAACCAGCGCGAAGTCGAGAACAAGCTGCGCGACGCGCTCAAGTTCGACCGCGCCCGCGTGCAGATCGGCAAGATCTCGCGCTTCGGCCTGATGGAGCTGTCGCGCCAGCGGCTGCAGCCCTCGCTCGAGGAAACCGCGCACATCAATTGCCCGCGCTGCAGCGGTACGGGCTTCATCCGCGGCACCGAGTCCACTGCGCTGCACGTCCTGCGGATCATGCAGGAAGAGGCCATGAAGGAGAACACCGGAGCGGTGCACTGCCAGGTGCCGGTCGATGTCGCCTCGTTCCTGCTGAACGAGAAGCGCGCCGAAATCCAGAAGCTGGAAGGCCGCCTCAAGGTGAACATCGTCATGGTGCCCAACCCGCACCTCGAGACGCCGCACTACAAGGTGCAGCGCCTGCGGCACGACGAGCTGAACGAGATGGAGCACGTGCCCGCGAGCTACGAGATGGTCGAGCAGCCCGAGGAGCCCAAGGCGCCGGGCGTCGAGGCCGCCGAGGCCAAGGTCGAGCGCCAGCAGCCGGTGGTGAAGACCATCACGCCGTCACAGCCGGCACCGATGATCGACGAATCGCAGCCGCGTCCGCCGCGCACGCCGCAACCGCCGCCGCAACAACAGCAGCCGCAAGCGCAGCCGCAGCAGCAGGCTGCGAAGCAGGTGGTACAGCCCGTCGCCGCGGTCGCCGAAGGCTTTTTGTCGAAGATCTTCGGCTTGTTCAAGGCGCCGCCGGCCGCCGCACCCGCGCCGCCACCGGCGACGCCGACGCTAACCCAGCAGCAGCGCGACCAGCGTGATCAACACCGTCGCGACCAGCGCCCGGACCAGCAGCGCCGCGATGGACGCGGCCGCGACCGCGGTCGCGGTGACGGCCGTCGCGACGGACGCGACGGCGGCGGCGGCGGTGATCGCCAGCAGCACGGCCGCCTCGAGCAGCGCCCCGGCAACGGACAGCGCCGTGACGGCCAGCCGCGCGACGGACAGCAGCAGCGTGACGGACAGCAGCACCGCGATGGCCAGGGCCAGCGCGGCGATCGCGGTCCGCGCCAGGACAGGGGCCCGCGCCCGGATCGCGGTCCGCGGCCGGATCGTGGTCCGCAGCAGGATCGGGGTGCGCAGCAGGATCGCAGCGCACAGCCTCAGCAACAGCAGCGCCCGCCGCAGCCCCCGCCAGCCTCGGGCGAAGCGCCTCAATTCCATTCGCTCGCGTCCGACGGCCAGGCTCCACGCCCCGAGCGTGAGGGCGAAGAGCATCGCCGGGGACGCCGCAACCGCGGCGGCCGCGACCGGGGCGACCGTGGCGACCGCGGCGATCGCGACCGCAACCGCGGCGAACCGAGGCGCGAGGCGCAGACTTCGGCCGTCGATCCTTCGATCATCGAGCAGCAGCGGCGCATCCACGAGCTCGAGTCGCGCGCCGAGGAGAATGTGCAGTCGCCTCCTCCTCAGGTGACGGCGCCCGCCCCGGTGCACGACGTGGCTCCTTACGAGCCGCCCCCGCCGCCCGCACCGGTGCAGCATCGGACGGAAGAGCCGCGCATCGACGCGAAGAAAATCCTCGACGACTCGGGTCTCGTCATGATCGAGACCGATCGCAACAAGGCACAGGTTCAGGCACCGGTCGTGGAGGAAGCGCAGCCGCTCGGACGTCCGCGCCGCGAGCGTCCGCAGGTCCCGCCGAAGGATGACGACCTAGTGCAGGTCGAGACCGGCCGGAAGCAGCCTTAGGCTTTCAACTCCTGGAGGAGGTCGCGGCACGCGGCCTCCACCAGGTCCAGCACCTTCTCGAAGCCTTCCGGGCCGCCGTAGTACGGATCGGGCACATCGCGCTCCGGCACCAGCAGCCGGATCTTGTCCTTGTGCCCCGCCGGCGCCATGCGCTGCAGCGCCTCCAGGTGGCTGCGGTCCATGGCCAGGATCACGTCGAATTCCTCGAAGTCGTTCGGCCGCACCTGGCGTGCGCGCAAGGTGCTGAGGTCGTAGCCGCGTCCTTTTGCGTGCCGCTGCGCGCGCTCGTCCGGCGGATGGCCGATATGCCATTGCCCGATGCCGGCCGATTCGATGTGCAGTGGAATGCCGGCCTTCGCGGCCAGGTCGCGCAGCACGCCCTCCGCGGTCGGAGAGCGGCAGATGTTTCCCGTGCAGACAAAAAGCACCTTCATGGCCGCAGTCGCGTGTTCGCCACCACGCCCGAGCGATCGAAGAGGAACACGAGCTCGGTGCGCGCCACGAGCGCGCTCTGCGGCGGGCCGAAATCGTAGGCCCATACCTCGAAGCCGCTGTCGAAACGAAGCGCCTGCGAATCGCCGAACGCGGCGCGCACCTCGGCTTTCGTGCTGCCGACGAACGCCGCATAAGGATCGTCGGCAGGCGGCGCGGCGCTGTCCATGTAGCGCAGCTCGACGAGCGTGTCATCCGGCCAGCTCGCATCGCCGAGCGGCAGGATGTAGGCGCGATCGAGCAGCGCCTCGCAGTCGCAGTAGCGCCGCTCCTTCTCCGGCGTACGGCCATGCGCGATGCCCGCATACATCTGGCCCACAGAAAGCGCCTGTGAACGCTCGCCGGAACGCAGCGTGACGCTGAACAGCGGACGCTCTGCGAAGAAGAGGTAAGGCACGCTGCTGCGATTGCAAAAGTCCCGCGGGCTTTGCAGAAGCTTGAGGAACTGTCCCATCAGGCCCGGGTACTGGGAGATGAGGCCGGCCTGCACTCCGACGTGGCATTCGAGGCGCAGGTCGCCCAGGCGCCGCGTGTCGGGAGCGAGCCCCGGGGTACGGATGTCCGCGCGCCAGGTCATGCTCTCCGCCCGGCGCTCCGAGCGCACGCGAGCGTCTTCCTTCAAAGCCTTTGCATCGCGCACCAGCGTGAACGTATTGTCGGGCGCGACGACGACCGGCACGTCGATCCGCTCGCCGATCACATGCAGCAGCAGGCCGCTCATGTCCGTGCCGTGCTTGCGCGGATAGAGCTTGTAGCGCAGCGACGCCTTGGGCGCGAGGGCGTGCATCTCCTCGAAGAGATCCATGCCCTTCACCATCCTGCGATAGGACTTGTCGACCGGGTCGCGCACGGCCGTGATCACGATCGCATCGTCAGCGGCGTACGCCGTCGCCGCTGCGAGGACGATTACGGCGAGCGCGCTACTCCGAAGCCAGCGCGACACCGAACACCCGCTTCTTGAGCTCGACGAGCTCGTCGCGCACCTTCGCGGCCTCCTCGAACTCCAGGTTGCGCGCGTGCTGCAGCATCTTCTTCTCGAGCGCCTTGATCTCGCGCGCGAGCTGCTTCTCGCTCATCGACTCGTAGCGCGCCTCCTGCTGGGCGGCGGCGTGGACCGCCTCGGCATCCTCCGCGTCGTAGACGCCGTCGATCATGTCCTTGATGCGCTTCATGACGCCGGTCGGCGTGATGCCGTGCTCCTCGTTGTAGGTGACCTGCTTGGCGCGGCGGCGATCGGTCTCGGCGATGGCGCGCTTGATCGAGTCGGTGATGGTGTCGGCATACAGGATCGCCGTACCGTTGAGATGGCGTGCGGCGCGGCCCATGGTCTGAATGAGCGAGCGCTCCGATCGCAGGAAGCCCTCCTTGTCCGCATCGAGGATCGCGACCAGCGACACTTCCGGCAGGTCTAGGCCTTCACGCAGCAGGTTGATGCCGACCAGGACATCGAACTCTCCGAGACGCAGGTCGCGGATGATCTCCACCCGCTCCACCGTCTCCACTTCCGAGTGCAGATAGCGCACCTTCACGCCGTGCTCCGAAAGGTACTCCGTCAGCTCCTCCGCCATGCGCTTGGTGAGCGTGGTGACCAGCACGCGCTCGTTCTTCTTCACGCGCAGGCTGATCTCCGAGAGGAGGTCATCCACCTGGCTCGAAGCCGGGCGCACGATCACCGTCGGGTCGATGAGCCCGGTGGGCCGCACCACCTGCTCGATGATGGCGTCGCCCGATTTCTGGCGCTCGTAGTCCGACGGTGTCGCGGAGACGAACACCGTCTGGCGCACCACCTTCTCGAATTCGTCGAAGCGCAACGGGCGGTTGTCGAGCGCCGAGGGCAGGCGGAAGCCGTACTCGACGAGGTTCTCCTTGCGCGAGCGATCGCCCTTGTACATGCCGCCGAGCTGCGGGATGGTGACGTGGCTCTCGTCGATGATCATCAGCGCGTCGCCGGGCAGGTAATCGATGAGCGTCGGCGGCGGCTCGCCCGGCTGGCGACCGGAAAGATGCCTCGAGTAGTTCTCGATTCCCTTGCAGAACCCGAGCTCCGCGAGCATCTCGAGGTCGAAGCGCGTGCGCTGCTCGATGCGTTGCGCCTCGACCAGGCGCCCGGCGTCCTGGAAGAACTGGATGCGCTCGCGCAGCTCGAGCTTGATCGCATCGACTGCACGCAGCGTCGTCTCGCGCGGCGTTACGTAGTGGCTCGATGGATAGACCGTGAAGCGCGCCACCGGATGCAGCACGCGCCCGGTGAGCGGATCGAAGATCTCCAGCTTCTCCACTTCGTCGTCGAAGAGCGAGATGCGCAGCGCATGCTCGGCATGCTCCGCCGGGAAGACGTCGACCACGTCGCCGCGCACCCGGAACGTGCCGCGACGGAAATCGAGCTCGCTTCTCGTGTACTGCATGGCGACAAGGCGCGCGAGCACGTCGCGCTGGCCGAGCTTCTCGCCCTGGCGCAGGTGCAGGATCATGCCGTGGTACTCGGACGGATCGCCGATGCCGTAGATCGCGGACACGGTGGCGACGATCACCACGTCGCGCCGCTCGAGGAGCGATTTGGTCGCCGAAAGCCGCATCTGCTCGATGTGGTCGTTGATCGACGAGTCCTTCTCGATGTAGAGGTCGCGCGCCGGGACGTACGCTTCGGGCTGGTAATAGTCGTAGTACGAGACGAAGTACTCGACCGCGTTCTCCGGGAAGAACTCGCGGAACTCGGAATAGAGCTGCGCCGCCAGGGTCTTGTTCGGCGCGAGGACCAGCGCCGGCCGGCCGAACCGCGCGATGACGTTCGCCATCGTGAAGGTCTTGCCCGAGCCGGTCACGCCGAGGAGCGTCTGGAAGGCGAGACCGTCTTCGATGCCTTCGGCCAGCCGGGCGATCGCCTCGGGCTGGTCGCCCGCCGGAGCAAAGAGCTCGGCGAGGCGATAGGGGCTATTGGGAAATGTAATGGCCACGTACAATGTTGCAGTGCGAAACCGACCATTTTAAACGATGAACGCTCCCCACTCACCCTCTTTGCAGGCCCCGCTCCTTGCCAATGTGCCAATGGCGCCGAGCGACCCCATTCTCGGCGTCACCGAGGCATTCCATAAGGATGCGAATCCGAAGAAGGTGAACCTCGGCGTCGGGGTCTATTACGACGACAACGGTAAAGTGCCGCTCCTCGAATGCGTGCGGCGCGCCGAGGCCGAGCGCTTCAAGCTGGCGCCGCCGCACGGCTACCTGCCGATCGACGGCCTCGCAGCCTACGACCGCGCCGTGCAGGAGCTGGTTTTCGGCAAGGACTCGCCGGTCATCGCGCAGAAGCGCTCGGTCACGGTGCAGGCGCTCGGCGGCACCGGCGGCCTCAAGATCGGCGCCGATTTCCTGAAGCGCATCAGCCCGGACGCCGAAGTGTGGATCAGCGAGCCGAGCTGGGAGAACCACCGGCAGCTCTTCGAGGCCGCCGGCTTCACCGTTCGCAACTACCCTTACTACGATCCGAAAACGCGCGGCCTCGACTTCCCGGGCATGCGCAACGCCCTAGACGCGCTGCCCGCCGGGGCGATCGTCGTCCTGCACGCTTGCTGCCACAACCCGACAGGCGTCGATCTGTCGCCGGAAAACTGGTCGGAGGTGCTCGCCATCGTCCAGCGCCGCGGCCTGATCCCTTTCCTCGACCTCGCCTACCAGGGATTCGCCGACGGCCTCGACGCGGATGCGCTCGCCGCCCGCCTCTTCGCCGGCGCCATGAGTCCCGTGTTCCTGTCGAGCTCGTTCTCGAAATCCTTTTCGCTCTACGGCGAGCGCGTCGGCGCCTTCAGCGTGGTTACCTCGAGCGAGGAAGAGTCCGCACGGGTCCTGTCGCAGCTCAAGCGGATCGTGCGCACCAATTACTCCAATCCGCCGACGCACGGCAGCCAACTCGTCGCCGCCGTGCTCTCCTCCGCCGAGCTGCGCGCGCAATGGGAGCAGGAGCTCGCCGCCATGCGCGATCGCATCAAGGCGATGCGCCTGGACCTCGTGAGCCGGATCAAGGACCGCGCGCCGAAGGCCGAGTTCGGCCACGTCGTCACCCAGCGCGGGATGTTCTCCTACACCGGCCTCACGAAGGAGCAGGTACAGCGCCTGCGCAAGGATTATTCGATCTACGCCATCGAGACCGGCCGCGTCTGCATCGCCGCCCTCAACTCGAAGAATCTCGATTACGTCGCCGAGGCGATAGCCGCCGTCATCAAGTAATACGGGCTGCTGTAGAATGCGGCCCGTACATCCGCATCACGTCCCAATTCCCCGATAGCTCAGTTGGTAGAGCGACGGACTGTTAATCCGCAGGTCCCAGGTTCGAGCCCTGGTCGGGGAGCCACAAAGCCGTTTGCGCGCTGCCGCGTCGCTTGATGAACCAGCCGCCGATGAGCATCAGCGCGCCCCAGATCAGGAAACCGACGTCCCAATAGAGCCACCGTTCTGGCGGCACGGTTTCGTTGACGTGATGCAAGCCGAGGACGTGATGGTCGACGACCCCTTCGACCAGGTTGAAGATTCCGAAACCCATCAGCATCGTCCCGATCAGCAGTCTGGTCGACCAGCGCACGTGCACGCGGTGCGCATGGCGCCAAAGGATCGCCAGCCCGAACACCACGAACAGGTACGTGCTGGCATGAAAGAGACCGTCGAGGAGCGTATTGAGCTCGAGATTTCGGACGCTGTCCGCGGGGTAACCCGCGCTCGTCACCATGTGATGCCACTGCAGCACCTGGTGCAGGATGATGCCGTCGAAAAAACCGCCCAAGCCGAGCCCGAACAGGATGCCGGCCGAAGTGGGAAAGTCGCCTTGCTGAGCGCGTTGGTTCATGGCGACCAGGCAAGCAAGCCCGATACCGCTGTCGCCCATCCGGTGCGCTAGGGACGCGCGTTCCGTGACCTGCCGCGCGACTTGCTACCGCCACAAAGTCACGACCTTAGCCCGTGCCGAACGGACTGTTTGCGTGTGTGCTCATGTCGTACGCGCTCTATTACGCCACTGCGCCCGCGCCGGCCGATCTCACGACGCACGATGCGCTGACGCGCCTGATCCCGGCCACTTTCTCCAGCGAGAAGGACGCCATGCACGCCGCTGCACTGAGCGCTGCGCCCCGATCCTCAAGGTCATGGGGCGCCCACCGACTTCCTGATCGGCTATTCGTCCAGCGCCTTCTTCAGCTCCTCCTTTGACACGCGCACCTTCACACGAGCGCGCTCTTCCTGAAGCGTCATCGCGACGCGGAAATCGCGATCGGTCCAGCCGCGCTCGATGCCGCGCTCCAGCTCATCGAGCGCGATCTGGCTGAATTGCATCGGCACCCCGACTTCTTTTGCGAGCTCGAGCGCAAGCACCGCATCCTTGTGCGCAAGCTTGAGGCTGAAGGAGGCGGGGTCGAAATTGCCGGGGAGGTAATACTCGGCGAGCCGATCGAAGGTGCGCTTGCGTCCGGTCGCACCCTGGCGGATCGCACGGAACAACGCGAGCGGCTCGACGCCGCCTTTCACGCCCAGGGAAAAGATCTCCGCCATGGCGGCGTGGATCGTGAAGCTGGCGATGTTGTGCGCGAGCTTGGCGACGGTGGCGGAGCCGATGTCGCCGACGTAGAACGGCTGGTCGCCGATCGTGCGCACGACGGGCAGGTATTTGTCGTACATCGCCTTTTCGCCGCCGATCCAGATGGCGAGCTTGCCGCTCTGCGCGCCGGTCGTGCCGCCGCTCACCGGCGCATCCAGCAGATGGATGCCCTTCTCCTGCATTTCCTTGTGCAGCCGGCGCACGCGTGTTGGCGAGTTGGTCGAAAGGTCGAACCAGGCGGCCCCGCGCTGCAGGACGCCTTTGAGCTCCGCGCCGACCTTGTCGACGTCATCCGGGCCCGGCACCGACGTGAACACGAGCTCGCAGCCCTTGGCGGCTTCGGCGACTGACGGAAAGAGCTTGAACCCCTCCACGGGCCGCAGGTCGTAGGCCCTCACCTCGTGGCCGGCTTTCTGCACGTTGGTGGCCATGTGGCGCCCCATGGCGCCGAGGCCGATGAACGCAAGCTTCATGCGGTGCGCTCGGTGAACACTTCCTTCACGACGAGCGCCGCGCTGCCTGCGTTCGCCCAGCCCGAATAGAAGGCGAGGTGCGTGACCAGCTCGACGATCTCGTCGCGCTTCACGCCGTTGTCGAGCGCGCGCCAGACGTGGCCCTTGAGCTGCTCCGGACGATGCAGCGCGACCAGGGCGGCGAGCGTGATGAGGCTGCGGTCGCGCTTGGAAAGTCCAGGCCGCTCCCAGACGTCGCCGAACACGACCTTCTCGGTGAGCTCGCCCAGCTTTGGAAAAACATCCTTCACCTGTCCGATGACCGAAGGCGGCGATGCGCGCGAAACCATTGCAATCTCCTGGGAAAATTTGAGCGCTAGATAGTACTCTGCGCACGTGAGCGCCATCACCCACGGTTCCGACGCACAGGTTGAATCGCGCTATGCCTGGCTGCGCCTTTTCGCGTCGCTCGCGCTGAGCTCGCTCGGCGGCGTGGCGATGTACGGCGTGGTCGTCGCCCTGCCCCAGGTCGAGCGCGAGTTCGGGGTGGCGCGCGCCGATGCATCGCTGCCCTACGCGATGACGATGCTCGGCTTCGGCTTCGGCGGGATCCTCATGGGGCGCCTGGCGGACCGGTTTGGCGTCATGGTGCCGGTGCTGATCGGTACGCTTGGCCTCGGCGGCGGACTGATCGTCGCGGGCAATGCGGGCAGCATCCTCCAGTTCGGCCTGGCGCATGGCCTTCTCGCAGGACTGCTTGGCTGCTCCGCGACGTTTGCGCCGCTCATCGCCGACACCTCCTTATGGTTCACGCGCCGACGCGGCATGGCCGTGGCCATCGTGAGCAGCGGGAACTACCTCGCCGGCGCGGTCTGGCCGCCGATCCTGCAGTACTTCTTCGACCATGCCGGCTGGCGCGCGACGTACACGGGCGTCGGCATCTTCTGCATCGCCGTCATGCTCCCGCTCGCGCTGGTGCTTCGCCGACGCGCGCCCGCGCTCGGACCGGCGAGCGCTGCCGCGCACGCCATGACCAAGGCCGAGCTGCCGCTCGGGCTGTCATCCAATGCGCTGATGGCGCTTCTCTGCATTGCCGGCGTCGCCTGCTGCGTGGCGATGTCGATGCCGCAGGTGCACATCGTCGCCTACTGCGCGGACCTCGGGTTCGGCGCGCAGCGCGGCGCCGAGATGCTCTCCGTCATGCTCGCCGCCGGGATCGTGAGCCGCCTCGCATCGGGATGGATCTGCGACCGCATAGGAGGACTGCGCACCCTCCTCCTCGGCTCCGCGCTGCAAGGCGTCGCGCTGTTTCTGTTCCTGCCCTTCGACGGCCTGGTATCGCTCTACGTCGTCTCGGCGCTCTTCGGCCTGTTCCAGGGCGGCATCGTGCCGGCCTACGCCATCATCGTGCGCGAATTCTTCCCGCCGCGCGAAGCCGGCACGCGCGTCTCGATCGTCATCATGTGCACGCTCTTCGGCATGGCGCTCGGCGGCTGGATGTCCGGCGTGATCTTCGACATGACCGGCTCGTATCGCGCCGCGTTCATCAACGGCATTGGATGGAATCTGCTTAACCTCGTCATCGCCTTTTCCCTGCTTCGGCGCGTCCAGCCGGACGAACGGATAAAGCCCGCATAACGCAAACCCCGTTCCGTGTCATGTGTACTATGTCACACACGGGACGCAGCACATGCAGCTGCCGGGGCCGAAGCAAGTGCATGAAACTACCAGACGTCTAGCAGCAATCGCGTTTGCCGACGTGGTCGATTGGTCGCGTCTGATCGAAATGAACGACGTAGCGACGCTGCGGGCGTGGAAAACGCTGCGCGCGACGTGCATCGAGCCGTCGATACGCAAGCACAGCGGCAGGCTGCTCGAGATCGCCGGCGACTCCGTGCTGGTGGAGTTCCCGAGCGCAGTGGCCGCCGTGAGTTGGGCGATGGATGTGCAACGAGGCACTAACGAGGCGCAGGAGAGCGAATCACCAGGATTGCGTTTGCGGATCGGCATCAACGTCGAGGATGTGATCGTGGACGGCGACAAGCTAATCGGCGATGGCGTCAACATCGCATCGCGCGTGCACCAGCTGGCCGCACCCGGCGAGATCGTCGTCACGGCAGCCGTTCGCGAATATGTGGCTAACAAGCTCGAGCTCGCATTCACGGACCTCGGCGTACGGCGCCTCAAGAACATCAGCCGTCGTATCCAGTTGTACCAGGTGCAAGAGCACCGCGGCGCCCCGGAGGGGGATGCCGTCTACCGCGACAGCTATTCCGTGCAGCCTGTGGGGACGCTGCTTGCCGTCGAGCTCGCTACTGCCGAGGACCCACAACGCTGGGGCGACATGGTGGAAGACGCCGCAAGCAGTGTGGTCCCGGCGCACGGCGGTCGCGTGCTCAAGAAGACGGACCGTAGCGCCCTCCTCGGATTTCCCCGCGTGGGGAACGCTGCGAAAGCGGCCTTCGATATCCAGCGCCTGTGCACGACCGGGCTCGAGGTGCGCATGGGCATGCAGGTCGGCGAGCTCATTGCCGACGAGCGCGAGGTCTATGGAGGCGAGGTCAATCTCGCGTCGAGGCTCGCGGCGTTGGCCGGCCCCGGCGAGATGGTGGTATCGGCGGAAGCGCGCGACCAGCTTATCCCCGTCCTCGACGCTGACATCGAAGATCTCGGCGACTGCTATCTCAGGGCGCTCAAGGATCCGGTGCGCGCTTACCGCGTCGGCCCGCCAGGACCTCGACCGGTGATCGAGGCGAGCGGCACACATGGCGAGCTGCGTCCGACGATTGCAGTGATCCCCTTCGCCGCTAGGGGCAGCGGCGCCGAGCATGAAGTCATGGGCGAGGTCCTTGCGGACGAGGTCATCTCCGCCCTTTCGCGCACGACTCACATGAGCGTGATCTCGCGCTTATCCACCACGGCTTTTCGCGGGCGCAACGCGACGCTCGACGAGATGAGCGCCCTGCTTAACGCCAACTACATTCTTTCGGGCAGCTACTATGTGGTCGGCTCGAAGTTCAGCCTCGTTGCCGAGCTCGCGGACACCAAGTCGCGCAGCGTGGTGTGGAGCGACGACGTCAAGGGCGACGTTGCCGCGATCCTGAGCGGCGACAACGACACGATCAGTCGTATCGTAGTGGACGTCGGTGCCGCGGTGACCGCACGGGAGCTGCACAAAGCACAGACGCAGGCCCTGCCCACGTTGGAAAGCTACAGCCTGCTGATCGGCGCCATTTCGCTCATGCATCGCCTGTCGCAGCGCGATTCCGAGCGAGCCCGCGCCATGCTGCAAACCCTGGTCGAGCGCATGCCGCGCCATGCGGTGCCGCAGGCATGGCTCGCGAAATGGCATGTCCTGCGGGTGTGGCAAGGATGGTCGGCGGAGCCGGCAGCGGATGCGCAGCTTGCGCTCGAGTGCACGAAGCGAGCACTGGACTACGACACCCAGTGCTCCCTCGCCCTGGTCATCGACGGGCTTGTGCACATGAATCTTCTGAAGCGCCTCGATATTGCCGAAGAACGCTACGACGCCGCGCTCGGCGTCAATCCCAATGATTCGCTTGGCTGGTTGCTCAAAGGTACCTTGCATGCGTTCAAGGGCGAGGGAAAACCGGCCATCGACGATACGACGCGAGCGCGGATGTTGTCTCCGCTCGACCCCTTGCGCTACTACTACGACGCGCTTTCGGCAACGGCGGCCCTCGGCGCGCGCGACTGGGCGCTGGCTATCGAACTCGCCCAGCGCTCGCTGCGCGCAAACCGCACGCACGCGTCGACTTTGCGCGCAATGGCTATCGCGCAATCCGAGCTAGGGCATCTGGATGACGCACGCAAGACCGTGGCAGAGCTCATGCGCTTGGAGCCGACCTTGACGGTCTCGAAATATCTCCAACGTTCTCCGGCCAGTGGCTACGAGACGGGGAGGATCTGGTCTGAAGCACTAAGGAGGGCGGGAGTTCCGGCATAGGGGGCCAAAACCGTAGGACCTAAAGGGGGTTTTATGAGTGGAGCGAGCGGGGCAAGCGGAGCGAGTGGCGCAAGCGGAGCGAGTGGAGCCAGCGGAGCGAGTGGAGCCAGCGGGGCGAGCGGGGCCAGCGGCGCAGCCGGGGTCAGCCGATGGTTTGCCGGTCTTGGAACACCGCATATGGCCGAGGCGCTCATCAAGCACCGGGAGGGCATCGTCGGCGAATGGCGGGGGCCGTTTCCGTTCACACAGCTGGTGCACGAAGACCCCGACAACCTGGCGCGCTGGGAACCGTGGGTGCGGCATGCGGTGTGGAGTTACGAGCTCGAATCGCAAGTCTTTTTGAGCAGGCACCAGGAGGGCAGGAAAGACGCCGTCACGTTGTGGAACATGAACACTCAGCATGTCGGCGCCGCACCGCGACCGACTTCCGCCGCTCGCCGCATCGTCACGCTGATCCGTCCGACGCGCGGCACATTCCGCCGCCAAGCTCGCCTGGTGCAGGCATGGGCGGATTTGCGCGCGGACCGCAGCACGGAAATCCTCTCGCAGCTCACGCCGCCAGCGGCATTCTGGACAAGCATCGTCGGCCTGCATCCGGACCGCACCCGCTGGACGCTTGAGCTGATCGATCTCGCGCTGGGGTTCGCGGCTGCCGTGGAACAGCGATTCAAGCACGCCCTGCCGTGCATGCGACCGCACGATCTGTCGCCTCAAATCCAGCCGATGATCCTCTGTCCGGGGCATAGCTCGTTCCCGAGCGGCCATTCGACCGAGGCTTTCATGGTCGCTTTTGTGCTCTGGCGGCTGCTGCGCGCCGCGACCCCGGCAAAGGATCCGCTGTGGGCGGAACAGCTGATGCGGCAGGCTGCTCGCATCGCCATCAATCGCACGATCGCCGGCGTCCATTTTCCGGTCGACAGCGCCGCGGGCGAGCTCCTTGGCCTCACGCTCGGCGAATACTTCGTACGCCGGTGCCGCGGTGCCGGCGCGTATACCGCCTGGCGCTTCGACGGCACCCGATATCAGGGCAACGATGATTTTCGCTGGCGGCTCCTGTTCAACGGAGACACCGGTCAGCGGATCAACACATCCGGTTTTTGTGACCTCATGGGTCCCGAGGCCGCGCTCGGCTCGCCGATGCTGCGATGGCTGTGGAACCGAGCCGTGGCCGAACTCCAATAGGGAGCTGACATGCCCACCGCGTGGAGACGCCTGGCAGGTGTAACGGTCACCGAACCGTATTTCGAATGGGCGCGCCGCAATGCATTCCGCTATTACTGGACACGCGCCGACGAGCGCCCGGCGCGCCTTGCTTTCCCCGTCATCATGGATCTCGCCATACCGGCGGCTAACTTCGAACGTGGCGATTGGGGCCATACGCGGCCGCCGGCAGACTGGCGCCAAGTGATCTCGGTCCCGGCAAGTTATGGCCGGCCCCCGCCGGGTCTGGAAGCGACCTCTTACTGCACCGCTACGGTCAGGGAGGACTTTTTCGACCGGCTGGTCGTCGACCCTGCGCTTCGCGCTGTCATCAGGCGCATAGAACTCGCCCTGCCAGTCGGTTCCGAGGTTTCCGTCCAGCGTAATTTACCGCGGCCCGAGTGGCCCCCGGGAAGTGTCGTGACGGGCGTCGTCGACGACGGACTGGCATTCGCGCACGCTCGCCTGCGGGACGGAAGCGAGCCGCGTATGCAATACCTGTGGAACCAGGATGGCTCCGCCAACCCGCCGCAGGGGTTCGACTATGGCCTCGACTTGACGAAGACCGATACGGCCGGGGGAACCGGCATGAAAAGCCAGATGGAGAAGAACACGTTCGCGAAGTTGGTGGATGAGCAGGAGGTGTACCGAAAGACAGGTCACATGCAGATGCAACCGCGGCGCCACAAGTCTCTGGCCGCGAGGGGCGCGCACGGCACTCATGTATTGGATGCCGCCGCCGGCGCGCACGCCGCCACGGTGGGCAGCAAGAGGCCGCTGATCGGAGTACAGCTTCCCGTGAGGACCACGGCGGACACCTCGGGCGGCTCGTTGACGCGATACGCGCTCGACGGCGTGCGATACATCCTCGAGCGGGCAACGAAGGTGCCGGTGGCGGTCAACCTTAGCTATGCTTTGATAGCGGGCCCGCACGACGGCAGTTCGATCCTGGAGCGAGCGCTCGACCAATTGATCCAACTGCGGCGAGCAGCCGGGTTGCCCTTCGCGGTGGTCTTGCCGGCCGGCAATCACCACCTTTCACGGTGTCACGCCCGCTTTCGGACGTCGGCGAAGCCACGCCGGATGCGCTGGCGCGTGCTCCCGGATGATGCAACGCCGAGCTTCCTGGAACTATGGCTCCCGCACGTTCCGGCCACGGCGAAGGTCGCGGTGAGGGTGCGCACCCCCACCGGCGATATCAGTCCACCGATCACCGAGGGCCAGACGTGGGTTTGGCGCCCTGACGGACAGGTGCTGGCTGAAGTTGTCTATTTCGTCGCCCCGGGTCCCGGTCTTGGCCGGAATATGGTGCTCGTGGCCATCGCGCCGACCGTGTCGGAAAACGCGGCCCGCGCACCCGCGCCGGCTGGCACATGGTCCGTCGAAGTCCAGAAGGACGGCAAAGCATCCTGGGTCGACGCGTGGATCCAGCGCGACGACACGGCATTCGGCTATCGGCAGCGCGGCCGCCAATCGCGGTTCGAAGACGATGCGTATGAACGTTTCACCGACGGTGGCTCCGACATCGAAGAAGACAATGCCGTGAGTTACGTCAAGCGGGACGGCACGATCAACCCGATGGCGACCGGACGGGAAACGGTGGTGGTCGGCGGTATGCACCGCAAGGATTGGCGCGCGGCGAAATACTCGGCCGCCGGTCCGGTGATTCGCCCACCCGGTCGCGGCGCCCCTACTCCACTCGGTCCCGACGTTCTAACCGTGAGTGACGATGGATGCGCGCATCACGGAATCCTTGCCGCGGGCTCCCTCAGTGGCTCATGTGTGCGCATGGACGGCACTAGCGTGGCCGCACCGCAGATCACGAGGTGGATAGTTGCGCAGATGGCACGAGGCCTGCCGTACGACCGGCAAGCGGTGGCGCAATTCGCGCAGACAGGGGTCGCCCCCCGTTACCGGACGGAAGCAAACCCGCCGCCGGGCGCTGTCCCGCAGCAGGCGGCGAAGCGCGGCGGCGCCGGCCGAATAGAGCCGCCGCCCTTGGTCGACCCTGGAATCGAACGCTGACTCGTTTCAGCGTTTGCGCAGAGCGTCCCTTTTCCAGACTTCCCACGGCCGCTCGATGGTCCCGGCATTCGCCGCGGTCGAGCGGCGGCCTTCCTCGTCGCTGAGGAATTCGATCGGACCATCGAGCTGCGTGGCCTGTATCTGGAG
>DATLDY010000318.1:0-8074 GCA_035525655.1 Burkholderiales bacterium | reverse complement strand
CACCTTGAGCTGCTCGTCGCGCTCGAGCGCGGGCCCCTCGCTCGCGTCCATGTTCATCGCGATGGCCGTAGGCGCCTGGCCCGCGATCCAGCGGATGTAGCGCTTCAGGGATTCCCAGTCGATGGACTGGTCGGGCAGCATCGGCAGAAAGGGCGCAGCGACGATGCCCTGGAAGTCGAACGGCTTCATTGGCGTGTCTCCTGGTGCAGGATGCCGCGCGCGAGGAAGATCTCGGTGATCTCGTTGGTGGCGGCGATGAATTCCGGCGCGCGCCGGGCGGCGAGGCCGCGCGGCCGCGGCAGCGTGATGCCCATCTCGCGCTCCACCTTGCCCGGTCGGGCCGACATGACGATGACGCGATCGGCCAGCAGCACCGCCTCGTCGATCGAATGGGTGATGAAAAGAACGGTCTTGCCGGTCTCCATCCACAGCGTCTCGAGGTCGAGGCGCATCTGCTCCCGGGTCAGCGCGTCGAGGGCGCCGAAAGGCTCGTCCATCAGGAGGAACGGCGGGTCATGGATCAGCGCCCTCACGATCGCGGTGCGCTGGCGCATGCCGCCGGAGAGCTCGCGCGGGAAGCGATCGGCGAACTCCGCCAGGCCGACGCGACCCAGCAGCGCCATGGCGCGCTCCCGGTATTTGCTCGTTTCCAGCCCGCGCAGCTCGAGCTGCACCATCACATTCTCGAGCACCGTGCGCCACTCGAGCAGCACCGGGCTCTGGAACACCACGCCGAGGTTGGTCTGCGGCGTGCGCACCTGCCGCCCGTCGAGCTCGACCAGACCGGCGCTCGGCGCGAGAAGTCCCGCGATCAGGCGCAGAAGCGTCGACTTGCCGCATCCCGACGGTCCGACGACGGCGACGAATTCGCCCTCGTGCAGCTTGAGGTCCACCGCGTCGAGCGCATGCGTGACGCTCTGGCGGCGATGGAACGACTTCGCCAGCCCCGAGACCGCGACGTAGACGCTCACCGACCCACGAACTCGTTGGTATGGAATGCGGTCCATGGCTGGCTGGTCTCCAGGCCGCGGTATTTCTTCAGCAGCGTGAGCGTCTGGTCCCAGTCCGCCTGCGCGCCCCAGCCGATGCGGCCCGTGGAGTTCTTCGAATCGAGCAGCTCGATGTCGACCATCAGCTGGTCGAGCGTCGACTGGCGGTTGAGGTCGGGCTTCGCCTTGAGCGCCGAGTCCACCGCCGCGCCCGGGTTCTTCTTCGCTTCCTCCCACGAGCGCGCGGTGGCGCGCACGAACCGGCGCACGAGATCGGGGTTCGACTTCAGCATCTCGCCCTTGGTGAGGATCGTCATGCCGACGATGTTGGCGCCGTGGTCGGCGAAGCGCAGCGCCGCCGGCTCGATGCCGCGCTGCTTGATGAGGAAGAACTGGTCATCGGCGCCGCCGAGCAGCCCATCGGCCTTCTTCTCGAGCACTGCGACCACCTTCGCCGCGGGATCGACCTGCACCATGCTGATCTTCGACATGTCGAGCCCGTTGACGGCGGCGAGCGCCTGGAAGAGCTGGCCGAGCGGATCGCCGGGACTCACCGCCAGGCGCTTGCCTTCCAGGTCCTTCGGCGTGCGGATGCCGGCGGAGGCCATCGACACCACGGCAAAGCCGGTGGAGTTGAGCAGCGACATCACCGACTTCACGTCCGCGCCCTTCGACGCGGTCAGCACCACGCTCGAGGAGTCGGCGAGCCCGAAGGTGTCGGAGCCCGCCGCCACCACCTGCACGGTATTCGCCGAGCCGCGGCCCTCGTTGATCGTGAGGTCGATCTTCTCCGCGCTGTAGAAGCCGCGGTCCTTGCCGTAATAGAACGGCACGTGAAGGCCGCCGAGGTACCAGTTGAGGCGCAGCGACGCCTTGTCCTGCGCCCAGGCGCTGGTTGTCATCACCAGGATGATGAGTGCGAGCAGCTTGCGGTTCATATTCCTCCTCCTTTAGACCATGACCGGCCCGGGCTCGTCGCGCTGCTGCGAGACGTGCCAGGGAATCGCGAACCTCTCGACGAGCTCCACCGCGTAGTACACGGCGAGGCCGATGAGCGAAAGCAGCACGACGATGGCGAACACCATCGGCGTCTCGAGCTGGCCGTTGTACTGCAGCAGCAGGTAGCCCAGGCCCTTGTCCGAGGCCACGAACTCGGCCACCACGGCCGCGGTGGCGGAAAGCGCCGCGCCCACCTTGAGCCCGGTGAAGATCTGCGGCAACGCCTGCGGCAGGCGGATCTTCGCGAACAGGCGCCAGCCGCCCGCGCCGGTCGTGCGCGTGAAGTCCATGATGTCCGGGTCGAGCGACTTGAACCCGACGATGCTCGCCACCACGATCGGGAAGAACGACAGCAGGAACACGAGCAGCAGCTTCGGCGTGAAGCCGAACCCGAACCAGATGATGAAGAGGGGCGCGATCGCGATCTTGGGCACGATCTGCAGGAACACGATCACCGGGTACACCGCGGTCTCCATGAAGCGCGAGTAGGCGATGACCAGGGCAAGCGGGATGCTGACCACGACGGCGAGCGCATAGCCGGCGAGGATCTCCTGCGTGGTGACCCAGGCGCTCGCCATGACGATGTCCGAGCGCTTCAGGAATTCCGTCCACACCTTGGAGGGCGGCGGCAGGAGGTATTCCTTCACGCCGAACAGGCGTACCGACACTTCCCAGACCACGAACAGCAGCACGAAGATGACAAACGCCCCGGCGCGGCGCCGCAGCCATGCGCTCACAGGTCGAAGGTGCCGTACTTGGCGGGCACGTTGAGCTCGAGCACCTCGAAATCATCCGAGCGCGCAATCACGTTGTGCGGCACGCCGGCGGGCTGCGAAAGCGCGTCGCCCGCCCGCAGCGTGACGTCGCCTTCGACGCCCTCGAAACGAAAGGTGATCCAGCCCTTCAGCACGTACACGAAGTGCGCGTGCATGTCGTGCCAGTGCCAGCCGGTGGTCTCGAATCCGCCGATGGCGCGGATGTGCTTGAGGCTGAGCTTGCCGCCGGTCGCCGCCGCAAGGCCAAGGTCGCGGTATTCGGCGTCGGGCCGCAGGCCTTCGCGCTCGAAGCGCGCTTCCTCGCGGCGCTGCAGGCGGAAGCCCGACAGCGCGTCGGAGAGCGACTTCGGCCCCGGATAGGTCGGCTCGGACATCGGACTGCCGTTTTGGCGCAAGGCTGCGGTATTGTCAACACATGAGCCTCGCGGGCGAAGGCGTGGTAGCGATCTGGAACGGCATCCGGCCCGAGGGCCGCGCCGAGTTCTACGAATGGCACAGCCGCGAGCACATGCCGGAGCGCGTCGCCATCCCCGGCTTCCTGCGCGGCCGGCGCTACATCGCCGCGCAAGCTCAGCCGGAATTTTTCACCCTCTACGAAACGGTTTCGGTCTCGGTTCTCTCGGGGCCGGACTATCTCGCACGCCTGAATTCGCCGACCGAATGGACGCGGCGTGCCACCCAGCACTTCACCGACACCTCCCGATCGCTCTGCCGTGTGGCCGTGTCGCTCGGTCCGGGCGCCGGCGGCTGGCTGATGACGTGGCGCTACGAGCAGCCCCAGCCCATCGAACCGATCCTGCGCGAGATCGCAGAGGCCCCCGGCGTGGTGGGCGCGCATCTGTGCATTGCCGACCGCACCGCGAGCGGCATCGAGACCGAAGAGAAGAAAGGTCGTCCCAAGAACGCGGTGCCAGCGTTCGTGATCCTGGTGGAAGGCGGCGCCGATCGCGACACGCTGGAGGCGGCGTGTGCGCGCATTTCGATTCCGGGGGCCGAGCGCGGCTTGTATCGCCTGCAGTACGTGCAGACGAAATAGAATCCGGGCCATGAAAATCTGCCGATTCAACGACAACCGCCTCGGCCTGGTGGCCGACGATGGCGTGCGCGACGTGAGCGCCGCGCTATCGAAACTACCCTCCGCGAGCTACCCGTTCCCGAAGCACGACGCGCTGATCGCGCATCTCGCCGAGCTGCGGCCGGAGATCGAGAAGCTCGGCAAATCTGCCAAGCCGGTGCCGCTCGCACAGGTAAAGCTGCTGAGCCCGCTCGGCAATCCCGGAAAGATCATCGCCGCGCCGGTGAACTACACGAAGCACATGGAGGAAGCCCTTGCCGACAAGGGCATCCACCACGGGAACCTGGTGCAGGAAATCCACAAGGCGGGCATGTTCCTCAAGGCGACGAGCGCCGTCGTCGGACCGGGCGAAGGCGTGAAGCTCGTGCATACCGACCGGCGCAACGATCACGAATGCGAGCTCGCGGTGGTGATCGGCAAGGCGGCCAAGAACGTGAAGGCCGCGCAGGCGATGGACCATGTCGCCGGTTACTGCATCGGCCTCGACATGACGATCCGCGGCCCGGAAGAGCGCAGCCTGCGCAAGTCGCCCGACTCGTACTGCGTGCTAGGGCCGTGGTTCGTGACGCGCGATGAAGTGCCCGATCCCGGCCAGCTCAGCCTCAAGATCACGGTGAATGGCCAGTTGAAGCAGGACGCGCACACGAGCGATCTCATTCTCTCGGTGGCGCAGCTGATCGAATGGGGCAGCTCGTTCTACACGTTGCACCCGGGCGACGTGCTCCTCACGGGCACGCCGCAGGGTGTCGGCCCGGTACGACCGGGGGACACGATGGTCGCGACCATCGAGCGCATCGGTTCGATGCAGGTCGCGGTCAGCTGAATTCGGGGACGGAGCCCGAATTCACGGTCAGCTAGAAAAGAAAAAGCCGCCGGGGCTTTCGCCGCGGCGGCCTTATCTGCGCAGTAGAGCTACTTCGTCGTGGTGCTGGACGAGGAGCCGGTGCCCGTGCCGGAGCTCGAGCTCGCGCCCGAGGACGGCTGGCTGGAGCTGCTCGAAGACGGCGTCGAGCTGCTCGAGGAGCTCGAGTCGCTCGGCTGCGTGCTGCTCGAGCCGGCGCCAGCAGCGCCACCGGTCGTGCCCGCGGAGCCGGAGCTCGAGGGCGCAGCGCTGGACGAGGACGACGCCCCGCCGCTCGCACTGTCCTTCTTGTTGATGTCGATCGACGTGGACGAGGAGCTCGAGCCCGAAGGCGCGGCGCTCGGCGACGTGGTCGACGAGGAGCTGGACGAGGGGGCGGTGCTCGAGCCAGCGCCCGACGGGCTGGTGGTGCTGGACGAGCTCGACGCGCCGGCCGGTTTGTTGTCGGCGCGATCGCAGCCCGCGAGCACCGCGGCGCCAAACGCCATGGAAACAGCAACAGCTAAAGTGGAAAATTTCATGTGGCCTCCGTGGTTGGGGTAGGAATAAGGGAGCAAGGATCGGGCCGCGATTGTTACGCCGCCATCAAACGGGGCTGGCAACCGCGACAGTTTTGCTTACTTCTTGTTGGTGGGGGTCGTATCGCTGCTGCGCGGGCCGGCACTGTCGCCAGGCTGCTTGAAATCCCGCTGCTGGGCGCCCTGCTTGGGATCCACCTGGCCCTGCACAGGGTTGGAACCCTCGCGCTTTTCCGACGTTGTCGGAGCGGCGGTGTTGGCGGGTGTCGTCGACGAACCGGTCGATGCTTGCGGAATCGACGACTGCGTGTCGGTTTTTGGCGACGGCGGCTTCGAGGTGTTGCGGTCGCAACCGGCGGCAAGGGCCAGCGAAACAGCCGCGACCAGCGTGAGAATTTTCATCGGGCGCTCCAGGTAAAAGGTAAGTGAAGGTCTGCAAGCTGCGCGCCCGCTCCCCTGTACCATCGCGCCGATGACCCACCTTCTTCCGACCACCGTCGTCGGCAGCTATCCGCAACCGAACTGGCTCATCGACCGCGCAAAGCTCGGCTCGAAAGTGCCGCGGGTGCGCGCCCCCGAGATCTGGAGAATCGAAAGACAGTACCTGGAGCAGGCGCAGGACGATGCGACGCTCCTCGCCATCCGCGACATGGAGCTCGCCGGCATCGACATCATCACCGACGGCGAGATGCGCCGCGAAAGCTACTCCAACCGCTTCGCCACCGCGCTGGACGGCGTAGACATCGACAACCCGGGCACCACGATCAATCGCAGCGGCGCGCGCTCCGTGGTGCCCCGCATAACCGCGCCCATCCGGAGAAAATTTCCGGTGGAAGTGCGCGACGTGCAATTCCTGCGCGCGAATACCACCCGGCGCATCAAGATCACCCTGCCCGGCCCGTTCACCATGACGCAGCAGGCGCAGGACGACTATTACAAGGACGAGGAAGCCCTTGCCATGGCTTACGCCGCGGCGGTGAACGAGGAGATCAAGGACCTCAAGCGCGCCGGCGCGGACCTGATCCAGCTCGACGAGCCGTGGCTCGAGGCGCGCGCCGACCGGGCCGCGCGCTATGGCGTGAAGGCGATCAACCGCGCCCTCGAGGGCGTTGACGGGACTACCGTGGTCCACCTTTGCTTCGGCTACGCCGCCGCCGTGAAGGACAAGCCTTCGGGCTATTCCTTCCTGGGCCAGCTCGCCGACAGCCGCGCATCGCAGATCTCGATCGAGGCAGCGCAGCCGCGCCTCGATCTTTCCGTGGCGAAGGCGCTCGCGCCGAAAAGCGTGATGGTCGGTGTGATCGACCTGGGCTCGGCCGCCGTCGAGACGCCGGCGCAAGTGGCCGAGCGAATTCGCGGCGCCCTCAAGTTCATCCCGTTGGACAAACTCGTGGTGGCGCCGGATTGCGGCATGAAGTACCTGCCGCGCGAAGTCGCCTTCGGCAAGCTGAAAAGCCTTGCCGAGGGTGCTGCGCTCGTTAGAAAAGAACGGGGTTAGGCGGCGGCGGCGATGCGCTGCGGGCGCGGCTCAAAACCGGCGTCGCGTGCAGCGGCAAAGCACTCGTAGTACAGCGCGTAGCTATCCTTGGATTCGACGACGCGGCCATCGGCCGCGGTATGCCGCCATTTCCAACGGAAGCTCTTCTTGTGTGGAACGTGGAAAATCTCGCAGGCTTTCATGCTTCCTTTATACACGCCGGCGCAAAACCGGGCAGTGGCGCCCCCCTGAATTTGGCGTAGAGCCTAGAACGACACGAGTGCGAACTTCTGCACACGTCGTCCAAAGCCGACTTCCGACGTGTACAGGTTGCCCTGACGGTCGATGGCGATGTTGTGCACCCACTTGAACTCCCCCGCCATTCGGCCGGTGCGCCCGAAGCTGCCGGCCTGGACTCCGTCGGCGCGGTTGAGCGTATAGACGCGGCCGTTCGCCCCGTCGGCGACGTACAGGTACTTCTGCGCTGCATCGTGCGATAGGACCATGTCCCACACGGAGCCGTTCGCCCGCGTCAGCGGCTCGACGCGAAACTCGTGCAGGTATTTGCCGCCCGGCTCGAATACCTGGATGCGGTTGTTGACGCGATCGCACACGTACACTTTTCCGTCGTTCGACAGGCGCACGCAGTGCACCGGGTTGCCGAACTGGCGCGAGGCGGGCTGGTTGGGGTCGTAAGGCGGCTGCTTGTCGTCGCTCGGTTGCGCGCCATAAGCGCCCCAGTGGCGCTTGTACGCGCCGGTCGTTGAATCGAACACGACCACGCGCCTGTTGCCGTAGCCGTCGGCGACGTAAAGCTCGCGCGCCTTTGCATCCATCACCATGTGCGCGGGGCGCCCGAGCTGCGTGCGGCTATTCGAGCCTTCGGATTTCCCGGCGCGCCCGATCTGCATGAGGAACCTGCCATCAGGCGTGAACTTGAGGATCTGGTTGTCCTCGTCGGCGTTGCCGGCTATCCACACGTTTCCTTCCGGATCGACGTAGATGCCGTGCTCGCTCTTCGGCCATTCTCCGCCGCCGCTCCCGCTCCAGCCGCGCAAGTAATTGCCGGCGGCATCGAATTCGGCCACCGGCGGCAGCGATTTGCAGCAGCGGTGCGTCACGGGCCGCGCGCCTTTGGCATCCCATTCGTCGGCGAGCAGCGTGGCCGGGCGATGGATGATCCACACGTGGCCATTCCTGTCGTCGACGGCGATGCCCGCGACCTGGCCGACAACGAGCTGCACGCCGCCCTCCTCTGGAAGCGGCTTCGGCCAGGCCGGATCCACCCGGAAGGTGGGCCCCGGGGCCGCGGTGCGCATCGGACCCTGAGTGGGACCCTGGGCGCAGGCAGCTACGGCGATGCCGAGGGCAATCGTTA
>DATLDY010000029.1:0-5865 GCA_035525655.1 Burkholderiales bacterium | reverse complement strand
GCGGGCTCGTCGCTGGCGACGAAAAGGATGATGGGCGACTTTGATTCGTTCACGTGCTCGTACCACTCGCCCGCCGGGATCGCGAGCGTGTCGAAGCTCTTCCAGTCGAAGCGCTTGCCGCCGACCACCGAATGGCCGAGGCCGCCGCCTTCGAAAGGCGTGACGAGGAGGCTCGCGGTCTGCTTCAGCGCGCGCGTGCGCTCGCCCGGACGCAGCATCTGCGCGAAGAACGTCATGGTCTTGAAGATCGGGCCGCCGTTCACCGGGTCGACGTACTCGACGGACAGCGCCTCGTACGGATCGCCGTCCCAGTCCTTGTGCTTCTCGAGGAGCTCGCGCAGCGGCTCCCATCGGTAGCAGTACATCGGCGACGATTGCTGCGAGCGGTCGTGCTTCACGAAGCGCGGGAGGTAGCCGCCTGCGCCGTAGATACGCTCTGAATAATCGGCCGGCACGCGCGCGCTCTGCTTCGCCTTCTTCTCGCCCTGCTCCTTGTAATCGTGCTCGAAGAACACTGCGTTCAGGTTCTCGACCAGCGGCAGATCCAGCACCGAAAGGTTGACCGCCGGGTCGTCGCCCACGCAGCCGTGGTTGTGCCAGGTGCCCTGCGGGGTCAGCACCAGGTCGCCGGGGCCGAACACCATGTCCTCGCCCTCGACGCCGGTGAAGTTTTCCTTGCCGGTCAGGCCGAAGCGGATCGCGCTCGGCGAATGCCGGTGCGGCGGCATCACCTCGTTCGGCGAATTCAGCCGGTACGCCGTGTACATCGTGGTCACCGTCGCGCGCCGCGGCGCGAGGCCGGGATTGACGAGGATCAGCGAGCGGCGCTCCGATTCCACCGTGGTCACGAGGCGCGCCGCGTTGACGAGCAGCGGCTCGATGTCGGTGGCGTAGGACCAAAGGTGCGGCACGGCGCGCGGCGCCGCGCCCATCAGGCGCTTCACTTCATCGTGCCCCGGGCCGGAGTTGACGGCCCAGAACGGAAACATGTTCTTGCGCTCGATATCGCCATGCAGCGCGGAGAGCTGGGCCGCGCGATCGATCACTGCACTCATGGAAATGCTCCTTGCGGGACCTGCCGAGTATAGTCGCGCCCCGGGCCGTAGAGCCAGTCGAGGCGCTCGTAGTGCTGCTCGGCGCTGCGGCCGGCGAAGAGACTGTTTCGCACCTGCCGCTCGATGCCGCCGGCGTGTATCAGGTGATGCATCATCAGCGAAGAAACCTGCACCCGCGAAGCGCGCACGATGCGCGCTTCCTGATAGCGCTTGAACGCCTCGCCGGGCTCGGTGGGCGACGCGGCGAGCGCCTCGGCGAGCGCCTGCGCATCCTCCAGCGCCTGGGCCGCGCCCTGCGCGATGTACTGCACCATCGCGTGTGCCGCGTCGCCGAGGAGCGTGACTCGACCGACGGTCCAGCTCTCCACCGGGCGGCGGTGACGAATGATGTAGCGTCGAAAGCGCCTCGCCGCTCGCAACGCGCGCAACGGCATCTCGCAGCTCGCGCCGAAGAGCGGCAGCGCCTCTTCCAGCGATGCTTCGCTGCCGTCGGCAAAATCGGTGCGCGCGCTGACGAGCGTGGCGCCGAAGTTGAACGTCGACCAATCGCGCAGCGGGTAATAGATGATGTGCGTGCCCGGCCCCGCCCAAAGCGTCGGCCACGGATGCTGCAGCTCGCGCGGCATGTCGGCCGCCGGAATGACCGCCCGGTAGATGATCGCGCCCGCCGGCAGCGGATCGCCGTCGTCGAGAAGCTGCTTGCGCACGACGGAATGCACGCCGTCGGCGCCCACGAGCGCGCTCGCGTGCACCGCTCCGCCCGCCTCGAGCTCCACCTGAACATGGCTTCCGGAATCATCGAAGGCGCATACGCGGGCGCTCGTGCGCAACTCCACCAAGCCCGACGCGCGGCAGGCGTCGAGCAGCGCGCCATGGATGTCCGCGCGATGCGCAACGGCGTACGGATTGCCGAAACGGCGGATGAAAGCTTCTCCGCAAGGAATGTCGACGATCGGCTCACCCGTCACCGCATCCATCATGCGGATGCGCTCGATGAGAAGCGCGTGCCGCGTGGCAGCGGCGCCCACGCCGAGCGCATCGAGCACCCGCAGCGCGTTCGGCGCGACCTGGAGGCCGACGCCCGCCTCGCCGAGCTCGCGCGCCTGCTCGAGCACCACCGAGTGCAATCCGCGCCGCGCGAGCGCGAGCGCGCACGCGAGGCCGCCGATGCCGCCGCCGGCGATGGCGATCGCTTTCATTGCGTAAGCTTAAGGCGGGAGGAAAAACACGGCCGGAGCGCCCCTTGGCGGCGCCCCGGCCTACCCATGTCTTCGGGTGCCGGGAGTCTGTCGCGGGTCGGCTTAAGGGTCCCTTAAGGGTGCTGCGGTCATCCTGCGATCGCGGACGTATCGGCGCTCGACGGAGGGCGGAGTCATCTCCGTGGTGGGGGAAGGCTGGTGAAACTCTCGACGCCGCCATTGCCGATCGCCGATGCGGCCGCACTTCCTCGTCGTTCCGACCTCAGCCTTTTCGCGACAGATTCTTGTCGACGATCGCGCCCAGGATCAGCACGAAGCCCAGCACGCGCAGCAGGTACGTATAAGCGACGCGCTCGTCCGCCGCGCCGAGCCATTGCGCGAGGGCCTGGTTCAGGGCCAGCAGCATGAAAGCGATGCCGAAGGCGATGAACAGTCGCTCGCCGGTCCTGCGCCAGAAGCGCAGGAAAAACAGAGCCGCCACGATGTACCCGAGGGTCACGGCCCCCGAGAGGTATTCGATCATTCCGCCTCCCAGATGAACCCGTAGAGCAGGAACAGGATGCCGACCAGCGCGGCAAGCAGGCGGTAGGGTCGCAAGTCGATCTCCGGGAATATGACCAGATCGAAGAACAGGAGCACGTTGCTGACCGTCAGGCAGACGAAGCACAGTCCGCTCCACAGCAGCAGGCGCAGCGCGCTCGTGGCGTAGGCGCGCAGCAGGAAGACGGTGCACGCCAGGCTGGTGAGCGCGGCCAGCGCGGACAGCATGAAATTCACCATGGCCATGGTTATTTCCTTCGCAGCTTAAAGGCGTCGGCGAACGAGCGGATCTTGCTGTCGCGCAGGCCGTAGATGACGCGGATCAGGGTGACGGGCCGCTCGCGATAGACCCTCTCCAGCGTGGCGACGTGCGCGGCGAGCGCTTCGGATGCCGGCGCATATCGGACGCCCCGCTCGGCGTCGATCGCCGCGAGGCCGCGTGCGGCGAGGCCATCGGCATAGCGCCCGCCCTCGCCGGCTTCGGCGAGCGTCCACGCGCGCCCGGGCTCGCGGCTGAGCGCGAGCAGCAGCTCAGCCGCCTCCACGGCCGGGATGCTGGCCTGGAGGAACTGGCAGAAGTCGTCCGAGAAGTCGGTGTCTTCTACCGCCACTTAGCGGCGGGCGCCCAGTGCGAGAAGCTCGCGGCGGATACGCTCCAGCTTCGTTTTCACGCGCGCCGCGTTGTCGGCGCCCATGCGCATCATGACCTTCTGCCCGGCCGAGCGCGTCTCGAGGTCGGGATCGGCAAACTCGTAGCGGATGCGCGGGCGAATCAGCTCGACCGGCCCCTCGAGCTGCGGCGCGGCGAGCAAATCATCGATCGCCTCCAGCAGGCGCAGGTGGAACTGCCGCCCCGGATAGCCGAGCTCCTCGTACGCGCGCTGGAACAGCGGATACGCGGCCGCGTAGTCGCGGGCTAGCGACTTCTCATCGATCGCTTCGAAGACCCGCACGTACGGCGCATAGCGCGAAAAATTTCCTGCTGCGAACGCCCCGGGCACCGGCTCGATCGGAATCATGCGCCGCGCCGCAGTCTCCCGCGGGAGGTTGTCCACGGTGGCCACGATGCGGCGCACGAGCGCAACGGGAATCACGAGCTGCTCGAACGACTCGCGGCCCATCAGGCGCGCGAGCTTGTCGCGCATCAATGCGTCGCTGTTGTCGAGCGTCGGAAGCGACGCTATAGGCTCGACCGACGGTGCTGCGGGCTCCACGGCGGCGGGCGATGTGGACGCCGCGGGCGTTGGGACGCTCAATTCAGGCGGCGCCGCCGGCGTCGGCCTCAGGGACGCGTACAGCTCGTAGTACATGTAGCCCGCGACGAGCGCTACGAGCATCGCGCCCACCATGAGCGGCCAGGATGTCGTATGGAACGGCCTGATCTCTACCTGTCCTTCACGCAGCCCTTCGTCGTGCACGTTTTTCTCCTCCAGGTAGCCGATTATTGGCCGCCGAAGATGAAGGCATGCTTAAGGGCGGCTTAAGGCGCCGCGTGCCATCGTGGCGCCATGCCTTTGGTGGTGCTAGCCTCGGCCTGATGCGTGTCCTCGTCGTCGAAGACGACGCCATGATCGGCCGGGCAGTCGTCGCCGGCCTGCACGAGCAGGGCTACGCCGTCGACTGGGTGCGCGACGGCGCCGAAGCGGAGCTCGCCCTCGCCCACGCGGTTTACGACGTCGCCCTCCTCGACCTGGGGCTGCCGCGCCGCGACGGCCTCGAGGTGCTGAAAGGCGTGCGCCGCGCGAGGAATGACCTGCCGGTGCTGATCATCACGGCGCGCGACTCGGTCGCCGATCGCATCGCCGGCCTCGACAGCGGCGCCGACGACTATCTCGTCAAGCCGTTCGACCTCGATGAGCTGCTCGCGCGCACGCGCGCGGTGATTCGCCGCCACGGTGGCCGCGGCCAGTCCGAGATCACGTTCGGCGCGCTCAGCATCGATCCGGCGCAGCGCCGCATAATGTTCCAGGGCGCGCAGGTCGAGCTCTCGCCGCGCGAGTTCGCGGTGCTCGAGGCGCTGATGAAGGAGCCCGGCGCGGTGGTGTCGCGCGAGCGCCTCGAGGACGCGGTGTACGGCTGGGGCGAGGAAATCGGCTCGAACAGCATCGAGGTGCACGTGCATCACCTGCGTCGCAAGCTCGCGCCGGAGCTGATCCGCAACGTGCGCGGCGTCGGCTACCGCATCGCCCGCCTGCCATGAAATCGATCCGCAGCTACCTGCTGCTCTGGCTGGTGGGCGGCCTTTCCGCCGGGAGCGTCGCCGTGCTCGCCGGCACGTACGCGCTCACGCGCAGCCAGGTCGGCCGCATGTTCGACGAGGAGCTGCGCCAGGTCGCGCTCGCGGTGCACGTGCGCGAGGACTACTGGACGCAGCGGCGCGTGCGCATCGCGCGGCCCGGGTTCTCGCTCTCGGTGCGCGCGTACGACGCGACCGGGCGCACGTATTTCGAGACCCTCATGCCGTCGCTGCCGGGGGACACGCCGTTCGTCTTCAACGAGGGCTTGACGGATACGGAGACCACCGACGGCCCGTGGCGCCTTTACACGCATGTCACCTCCGAAGGCATCGTGCAGGTCGGCCAGCCGGTGGCGACGCGCGATGCGCTCGCGCGCGAGCTGTCGCTTCCGGTGCTGATGCCGATGCTGATGCTGATCCCGCTCCTCGCGGCGCTCATCGCGTGGGCGTTGCGCCGCGGCCTCGCGCCGCTCAAGGACGCGTCGCGCTCGGTCAGCGATCGCGACGTGTCGCGCCTCGATCCGCTCGCCACGGCCGGCGTGCCGGAGGAGCTGCGGCCGCTGGTCGAGCAAATCAACGGGCTGCTCGACCGCCTCGCCGCCTCGCTCGATGCGCAGCGGCGCTTCCTCGCCGATGCCGCGCACGAGCTGCGCTCGCCGGTGTCCGCGCTTGCGCTGCAGGCGCAGCTCGCGCAGCGCGCGCAGACGCCGCAGGCGCGCAGCGAAGCGCTCGAGGAGCTGCGCCGCGGCACCGAGCGCACCCGGCGCCTCGTGCAGCAGCTCCTCGACTTCGCGCGCCTCGAGCCCGGCGTGCCATCGGGGCCTTTCCTCTCCGT
>DATLDY010000247.1:0-2982 GCA_035525655.1 Burkholderiales bacterium | reverse complement strand
CCCGGATTTGCCTTCACCCAGGCGATCAGCTCCGGCAGCGTCTTCGCCGGGACCTGCGGATTGACGATCAGCACCTGGGGAAACGACGCGAGCGTCGTCACGGCGACGAAGTCCTTCTCCGCGTCGTAGGGCAGCTTCTTGAAGAGGAACGGGTTGATGGCCATGCTGCCGGGCGAGCCCACCAGGAAGGTGTAGCCATCGGGCTTCGCCTTTGCCGCCGCCTCCGTGCCGATGTTGCCGGAAGCGCCCGTGCGGTTCTCAACCAGGAATGATTTCCCAGTGTTCTGCGTCAGCCGTTGCGCAACCAGGCGTGTCACCACGTCGACCGCCGAGGCGGCCGCAAACGGATTGATGAGGGTGACCGGCCGGGCGGGCCAGTCCGTTTGCGCGAAAACGGGGCTGGCAAAGGCGGCGAGGAGCAGAAAGAATCGTCTCATGACCAAAGGGTACGTGAACCTCCCGTGGGGGCAGGTGCATTTTCGAACCGTCGAGGCGCCCGCGAGCCTGCCGGTGCTCATCCTCCTGCACCAGTCGCCGCTTTCCTCCGAGACCTACGAGCGGCTCCTGCCGCACCTTGCCTCCTGGTGCCGCCCGTTTGCGCTCGACACGCCCGGCTACGGCGGCTCGTCGCCCGCGCCGCAGGACTGGGAAGTGGCGGATTACGCCGCGGCGGTCTGGGCGTGCGCCGACGCGCTCGGCGCGCAGAAGGTGATGCTTCTTGGCCGCGCCACCGGGGCCGTGCTCGCCCTCGAGGCGGCGCTCGCAAGACCGGCGCGCACGCGGTGCCTGATGCTCTACGGCTATCCGGCATACACGGCCGAAGAACGCGCGCAGCGGCTCGCCCACCATGCGCCGCCCAATCCGCCGCAGGACGACGGCGCGCACCTGCAAGTGACCTGGAAGCGCATCAAGGGCGAATATCCGTGGATGGATCCGCAACTCGCCATGCTCTCGATCCGCGGCTACCTCGCCGCGGGAGAGGACTTCGCTTCGTCCTATCGTGCCATCTGGCGCCACGACGCCGCGGTGCCGCGCCGGCTGCCGGTGCCCACGCTGCTCCTGGGCGGAACGAAGGACCGTCTCTACTTCATGTTCGAGCGCGCGAAGAAGCTTTTTCCCGACGCCGAATCGCGCGTGCTCGAAGACGCAACCGATTTCGTGATGGTCCAGGATCCGTCACGATTCGCCGGCGCGATCGCCGATTTCGCCAAACGAACTCCCGTATAGTCCGTTTCATGCGCGCGCTGCTCACGGTTTTTCTGCTCGTCATCTCGACGGGTGCGGCGGCGCAACCCGATTATCCGTCGCGCCCGTTGCGCCTGGTCGTGACGGTGCCGCCGGGCGGCGCGGCCGATTTCATCGCGCGCCTGGTCGGCGGCAAGATGTCCGAGGCACTGGGCCAGCCGGTCGTGGTCGAGAACAAGGCCGGTGCGAGCGGCACGATTGCCGCCGATGCTGTCGCCAAGGCGCCGGCCGACGGCTATACGCTGCTGCAGAACTCGATCACCACGCATGGCGTCGGTCCGCATCTCTTCGAGAAATTGCCTTACGACCCGGTGAAGGATTTTGCGGCGGTGTCCGGCCTCGCCTTGCTGCCGCTCATCATGGCCGTGAACGCCGAGCTCCCCGCGCGCGATGTGAACCAGCTCGTCGCTTATGCCAAGACGCATTCGGTGAACTTCGCTTCTTCGGGCAATGGCGGCGCACCACACATGGCGGCCGAGCTCTTCAAGAGCGTGAGCGGCGCGCCGATCGTGCACGTGCCCTATAAGGGAAGCGGCCCCGCCGTCGCCGACCTCATCGGCGGCCGCGTGCAGCTCATGTTCGACGCGGCGCCTTCGCTCATCTCGCACGTGAGGAGCGGCAAGCTCCGCGTGCTGGCGGCGGCGAGCACCGAGCGCAATCGCCTGCTGCCCGAGGTTCCCACCTTTGCCGAGCTCGGTCATCCGCAGGTCAACGTGTCGCTCTGGTACGGTCTCGTCGCCCCAGCGGGAACGCCGCGCGGCATCGTCGACAAGCTGAACCGCACGGTCGGCCAGGTGCTGGAATCGAAAGACGTAACCGAGCGCCTGCATGCACAAGGCGCAGAGCCGATGCGCGGCACGCCCGAAGCCTTCGCGGCGTTCATGAGGGAGGAGATGGCGAAGTGGGCACCGGTCGTGAAACAGGCGGGCGTCAAGGCGGAATAACCAACGGGCTGGCGCGTTTCATCGCCGGCTCGAGATGGGACGACCTTCCGGCGCCTATTCGCGGTGAGGCGAAGCGCGCGCTCATCAATATCTCCGGCTGCATCCTCGCCGGCCTGCGCGAGCCTTCGACGCGGATGGTCGAGAAGGCGGTGCACGACCACGCGGTCATCCTCGGCGCCGCGGCCAACGCCCTCGATTTTGACGACACGCATTTGCCCACAGTGATCCATCCCGGCCCGCCCGTCGGTGCCGCCCTTTTCGCCTTGGCTGGCGAACGAGAGTTCTCGGGGCGCGAAATGCTGCATGCGTATGTCCTCGGCGTCGAAGTCGCGTGCCGCATCGGCAACGCGGTATCGCCGGGGCACTACCAGCACGGCTGGCATATCACGAGCACCTGCGGTGTCTTTGGCGCGGCTGCCGCTGCGGCCAAGGTTCTGCGTTTGAACGACGAAAGGACCCATTGCGCGCTCGCGCTTGCGGCGACCCAGGCGAGCGGCCTCGTCGAAATGCTCGGCAGCGGCGGTGCATCGCTCAATCCGGGCTTCGCTGCACGCAACGGCATCGCGGCGGCATTGCTGGCGGAGCAGGGCATCCAGGCGCCGTCGGAACCGATCGAAGGCCTGCGCGGCTTCGTCAACGTGTTCGGCGGCGGCAGCGACTGGGCCGCGATGTCCGATTCCGGGTGGGAGATCCTGCGCGTCGCCTATAAGCCGTATCCAACGGGCGTGGTGCTGCACTCGCTGATCGACGCCTGCCTCGAGCTGCGCACGGCAAAGGCGCCGGAGCGCATCGC
>DATLDY010000243.1:0-12818 GCA_035525655.1 Burkholderiales bacterium | reverse complement strand
TGGCGCGTGAAGGCGATGCCGGGTCCGCCCGGATAGAAGGCCCACACGGCGTCCGCGCCCGAGGCGCGGATCTTGGCGATGTCGGAGGCGAAGTCCACCTGCGCGAGCGGCGTGAACACATGCGCCACCACCTCGCCGGTGTAGCCCTTGCGCGCGGCGTTCGAATGCTCGTGCCCGGCCTCGTAGTCCATCGCCATGAGGTAGAGCTTCTTCACGCCGTTCTTCGACATCCAGGCGCCGATGCCTTCGGTGATCTGCTCGTTCTGGAACGAAGCATTGAAGTAATAGGGACTGCAGCCTTCGCCGGCGACCTGCTGCGGGCCGCCGTTGGCGCCGATGAAGAACACCTTGGCGTCGTTGATCGGCTTCACGCCCGCCACGATCTCGTTCGAGGCGGTGAGTCCGGTGATGAGGTCGACGCGCTCCTTCTCGATCAGCCGCGACATCTCCTGCACGGTGGCGCCCGGATTGCTCTTCGAGTCGGCGGTGATGACCTCGACCGGAATGCCGCCTAGTCTTCCGCCGAGCTGCTCGAGCGCGAGATCGAAGCCGCGCTTCTGCTCGGCGCCGACCAGGTTGAGCGGGCCGCTGAGCGCGCCGATCCAGCCGAGCCGGATCTTTTCCTGCGCGTGCAAGGAGCCGGCCAGCGCGGCGAGGAGCGCCGCCATAAAGATGCGTTTCATGCGTCCCTCTCTAGAGGTGGATGTAGCGCTCGATGGTACCGCGCTCGCTCTGCAGTTCAGTGCCGCTGCCGGAAAATACGATGCGCCCCCGCTCCATCACCGCGAACCGATCGGCAAGGCGGGAGAGCGCGTCGAGGTCGCGGTCGACGATCAGCGCCGACTGGCCGCTTCGCTTGAGCACGCCGAGGGTGCGCCAGATCTCCTGGCGCACGAGCGGTGCGAGACCCTCCGTCGCCTCGTCGAGGATCAGCACCGACGGCTGCGTGAGCAGGGCGCGCCCGATGGCCAGCATCTGCTGCTCGCCGCCCGAGATCTGGTTGCCGTAATGCCGTTTCCTCTCGCCGAGCCGCGGGAAGAGCTGATACACCTTCGGCAGCGTCCATGCGCCGCTGCACGCCGACACCAGCAGGTTTTCCTCGATGGTGAGGTCGGTGAACACCTGCCGGCCTTCGGGCACCCAGCCGATGCCGGCGCGCGCCACGCGGTGGCTGGGCCAGCCGCTCACATCCTTGCCGGCGACCGAGATGCTGCCCGAGCTGACGGCGGTGAGGCCCAGGATCGAACGGATGAGCGTGCTCTTGCCCATGCCGTTGCGGCCCAGGAGCGCGAGCATCTCGCCCGCGCCAATCTCGAGCGTCACGCCGAACAGAACTTCGGCGCTGCCGTATCCCGAGTGGAGCTCGCGCACCGAAAGCATCAGTGCCACTCACGCATCAGTGCCATCGCCCAGGTAGGCGGCACGCACTTCTGGATTCGCGCGGATCTCGACCGCGGTGCCCGAGGCGATGATGCGCCCGGCTAGCAGCACCGAGATGCGATCGGCGAGCGTGAACACCGCCCCCATGTCGTGCTCGACGAGGAGCATCGCGTAGCGGCCCTTCATCGAGCGAAGGAGCTCCACCATGCGCTCGCTGTCGCCGGGTCCCAGTCCGGCGAGCGGCTCGTCCAGCAGGAGGAGCTTCGGCTCGCCGGCGAACGCCATCGCGAGCTCGAGCTGGCGCTTCTCGCCATGGCCGAGCGAAGCGGAGGGGCGCTCGCCCACCGCCTCGAGGCCGACCTGCCTCAGGAATGGCAACGTACGTTCGGTCCCCGCCTTGCGCCACACCGTCCACCCGGTGCGCTCCCGAGCGATCTGCGCCAGCGCAACGTTGCCACCCGCCGAGAAGGAAGAGAAGAACTGCGGCACCTGGTAGGCGCGCTTCAGGCCGAGCTGCGCTCGTGCGTGCACCGGGAGGCGGTCGACCCGATCTCCGTCGAAACGGATCTCGCCCGCATCGAGCGGCAGCTCGCCGGTGATCTGGCCGATCAGGCAGGACTTGCCGGCGCCGTTGGGGCCGATGAGGGCGTGGATCTCGCGTTCCCTGACCTCGAGCGTGACGTTGTCGGTCACGCACAGCGCGCCGAAGCTTTTCCTCGCCTCGCGGATCTCGAGGAGGCTCATCGCTTCAGGAGCAGTACGCGCAGGACAAGGATCACGCCCAGCGGGAACAGCCAGTACTCGGTGTAGGAGGAGAGGATCTGCTCGAGGCCGACGAACACCACCGCACCGATGATGGCGCCGAAGAGCATCCCCGCCGTGCCGAGGATCACCATGAAGAGCAGCTCTCCGGATACCACCCACGACATGGTGTTCGGCGCGATGAATTCCGTGAGGTTCGCGTAGGCCGCGCCGGCGATGCCGGCGAGCGCGCACGCATAGGTGTAAAGCGCGAGGCGGTACGGATACGCGGGCAGGCCGATGGCGGCGAGCTTCATCGGGTTGTCGCGCGCCGCGCGCACCACCTGTCCGAAGTTCGATCGCGTCAGGCGATAGCTCACCCAAGCGGCGAGTGCCAGGATGCCGATCATCAGGTAGAGGAGCACGTTCGGATTGGTGAGCGGCAATTTGCCGAGCATCGTCGGCGCGGGCAGCCGGAAGCCGTCGTCGCCCGAAAGCGGCCGCATGCCCTGCGCAACGTAGAACACCATCTGCGCGAAGGCGAGCGTGATGAAAATGAAGTACAGGCCGCTCGCGCGGAGCGATATGGCGCCGGTGACGAGGCCGATCAGCGCGGCGGCGAAAGCGGCGACCGCGAACACGACCGGGACGTTCTGCACGCCGACCATCGGCAGCACGCCGGCGGCATAGCAGCCCAGGCCGAAGAACGCCGCGTGGCCGAAGCTCACGAGGCCGGCATAGCCGACGATCAGGTCGAGGCTCATCGCGGCGAGGGCGAAGATCGCCATGCGCACCGCGAGCTTGGTGTAGTAGGGCTGGCCGAGGAGCGGCACCAGGCAGGCCGCGGCGAGCAGCACGACGACGATGACGAGCCTAGTGCGCACGCGCGCGCCCGAACAGACCCGACGGCCGCCAGGTGATGACGATCGCCATCAGCACGTAAACCGCCGCGTTCGCCATGATGTTGCCGGCGACCTCGCCGAGCAGGCGCGGCCACACCATGCGTCCATAGGTGTCGATGAGCCCGATGGCGAGCGAGGCGACGAGCGCGCCCTTGAGCGAGCCCACGCCGCCGATCACGACGACGGCGAGCGCGAGGATCAGGAGCGGATCGCCCATGCCGGCCTGCACCGCGAGGAGCGGGCCGAGCATCACGCCGCCGAGGCCGGCGAGGAGCGCGCTGATCACGAACACCGCGGTGAACAGGATGCGGATGTTCACCCCGAGGCCGGCGATGACCTCGCGCTTTTCGGCGCCGGCGCGGATCTGGATCCCGAGGCGCGTGCGCGTGAGCAGCAGCCACAGGCCGAGCCCGGCGAACACGGCCACCACCGTGATGGCGAGGCGGTAGACGGAGTAGTCCAGGCCGGGCGCGATGCGCACGAACCCCTCGAGCCAGGGCGGCATCTGCACGAACATCGCTTCGCGGCCGAACACCATGATCACTGCTTCATTCAGCGCGATCGAGACGCCGAACGTGGCGAGCACCTGGTCGAGGTGGCCGCGCGGGTAGAGCGGGCGCACGATGAGCACCTCGATCAGCGCCGCGAGGATCGCGACCCCGGCCATGGCGACGAAAAAGGCGACGACGAAAGAAGAGGTGCGCGAAGCCGCCGCCGCGATGAAGTAGGCGCCGAGCATCAGCATCGAGCCGTGCGCCAGGTTGATGACGTTCATCACGCCGAACGCGAGCGACACGCCGATCGCCATCAGGAACAGCACCAGCCCGAATTGCAGCCCGTTGAACCCCTGCTCGAGGAGCAGCCCGGCGGTCACGCCCCTACTGCTGGCTGAGCATCGTGCTGACCATCTGCCGCGCCCGGGTCGGCGCCTGGTCGGCCGCGGTGAAGATCGAGCGCTTCTCGAGCGGCATCTTCTCGAGGATCACCTGCTGCTGCTCGATCAGCTGCTTGTCCTCGTCGAAGGTGCGGTAGATGCCGGCGCGCAGCATCTCGGTGAGCTCGCGATCGTCCTGCCGGAAGCCGCGCGGCAGCGCCCAGAAGTAATGGGTGGATTTCGTGCTCTCCGGCGTGAGCGCGTTCAGCACCCACCAGACCAGGCGCTTGTCGTCGGTGCCGTGCGCGCGCGCCCAGACTTCGATGGCCACGAAGCAGGGCGGGTAGAACGTGATCTTCTGGTGGCGGTCGATGTTGGTGTCGAAGCCGGCTGCCTTGACGAAGAGCTTCGGCGGATTGCAGTTCTCCATGAAGCGGAACACCTCGAGCAGGCCATCCTTCACCGTGGTGGTGCTCGGCGTCTCGGCGACCGCGTCGTTGCCGATGGTGTTCTTGTGCGCGAAAGCCTCGTGCGAGAGGTCGAGCAGGTTGTCCACGAGCAGCTGGTAATGGCCCTTGACGTGCACGTAGCCATCCATGGGGCACCAGCCGGGCTCGGCCTGGAACTTGAACGGCGTCGGCAACTTCGCCTCGTCGGCCTTGTCCTTTTCGCCGAGCCAGATCCAGACAAAGCCCCAACGCTCGAGCGCGGGGAAGGTGGTGGCGGCGAAGCGCTCGAGGATGCGGCCTTCGCCCGGGATGCGCACGCACTTGCCGCTGCAGTCGAAAGTAATGCCGTGGTAGCCGCATTCGACGTTGTCGCCGACCAGCCGGCCGAGCGAGAGCGGCGCGTGCCGGTGCGGGCAGAGGTCCAGCATCGCCACGGGCTTGCCGGACTCGGTGCGATAAAGGATCAGCTGCTCTTCCGCGATGGTGCGCTTCAATAGCGTGCGGCCGAGCTCATGGGCCGCGGCGGCGACGTACCAGCTGTTTCTCGGAAACATTCATCACTCCTCTATGCCGTTTGTATTCTAAAGGGGCGGTGGTTCGAAAACGCCGTTCCCGGTATCGTCGCCGGCTCATGGGCCACCTGCTGTTTGGAATCGTGCACTGGACGCTCGCGCTGGCGGGCGTGTGGCTTGTCAGCGGCACGCTGATCAACTTCAGCAGCCACCCGCACTGGTACATCCGCGGGTGGGACTTCCCGCGCGTGCTCACCGCCGCGCTGGCGCTCATCGTCGCGGCGGCGTGGGCGTGGATGTGCGACTGGCAATGGTGGGACTGGGCGTTCCTCGCATCGCTCGCCGGAGTGGTCGGGGTTCAGGTGTGGAACATCTACCCGTACACGCCGCTCGCGCGCGAGCAGGTGCTGCGCACTGAACGCAGCGAGGAGCTGCGCACGTCGATCCGCCTGGTGGCGACCAACGTGCTGATGGAGAACCGCGAATTCGACAAGTGGCGCGACGTCATCCGCACTGCCGACGCCGACGTCATCCTCGCGGTCGAGGTCGACGACGCCTGGATGGAGCGCGCCGTCCGCCCGCTGATCGCCGATTGGCCGCACGTCGTGGCCGAGCCGCGGGACAACCATTACGGCATGGTGCTCCTCAGCCGGCTGGAGCTGGTACGCCCGGAGATCCGCCACGAGGTGCAGGAAGACATCCCGTCGATTCACTGTGGCGTGCGCCTCGAGAACGGCGACGTGATCAACCTGCACTGCCTCCACCCGCGGCCGCCCGAGCCGCTGGAGAACCAGGACTCCGCGCCGCGCGACGCGGAGCTGGTCGCCGTCGGCCGCGCGATCGGTGACGACCCGACCGACCCGCCGACGATCGTCACCGGCGACCTCAATGACGTAGCGTGGAGCCACACGACGCGCCTCTTCGCCCGCCTGAGCGGCCTGCTGGACCCGCGCATCGGGCGCGGCTTCTTCAACAGCTACAACGCGAAGAACGCGCTGTTCCGCTTCCCGCTGGATCACTTCTTCCACTCAAACGACTTCCGGCTGATCGAGTTGCGCCGCCTCGACTTCGTCGGCAGCGATCACTTCCCGATGTACCTCGCGCTGAGCTACGAGCCCGCTCGCCAGGAAGAGCAGCCCGAGCCGGAGGAAGATGCCAGCGACCGCGAGCAGGCCGCAGAGATGGTTGCCGAGGCTGGAGGCCGTTCGTAAGCACCGCGCGCGCCTATGCCGTGCACCTGCTGACCGCCAGCGGCGTCGTCGCGGCGTTCCTGGCCGTGGCCGAGTTATTCGACGACGCGCCGGACGAGCGCATCGTCTTCGTGTGGCTGGTGGTCGCGGTCGTGATCGACGCGGTAGACGGGCCGCTCGCCCGGGCGTGGGACGTCAAGCGGTTCGCGCCGGACATCGACGGGCGCACGATCGACGACATCGTCGATTACCTCACCTTCACGTTCGTCCCGCTGCTCCTCGTTTGGCGGATGGGCTGGGTGCCCTTCGCCCCCGGAATTCTCGGCGTCGCGTGGATCGTGCCGGCGATGCTGGCGAGTTTGCTCGGGTTCGCCAACGTCGGCGCCAAGGACGAGGCGGCGGGATACTTCCGCGGCTTTCCAAGTTACTGGAACATCGCGGCGTTCTATGCCGGCCTGGCGTTTCACGGCTTGGGCGAGACGGGGCAGTGGCTCAACGGCGCACTCCTGCTGGCGCTGGCGGCACTGACGGTCTCGCCGGTGCGCTTCCTGTATCCAAACCTCGCCCCGCGGCCCTGGAAGCTCCCGGTGATGCTCGGCGCGGCGGCGTGGTTGGTCGTGTTGCTAGGGATGCTGCTCGTGTACCGACAGGTGCCCGGGTGGGTCGTCGGGGTGTCGCTCATCTACCCGGCGTTCTATGCCGGGCTGTCGATCCTGATCGACCCTCGGCGATCATGACCAGGGAGCGGGCGGCGCTGAAATTTTTGCCGCCCGTAGATCCCGGGCCTTCAGCGCACCGTGGTCGGGCGCACCGTGTCATGCGTTGTATCCACGTCGCGAGTGGAGCGGCGCCGCAGCCCGGCCAAGCCAGCCAGCCCGAGGAGGCCGAGCCAGCCCCAGTTCCGATCGCCGCGCTCATCACGTGTGTTGTCCGACGCGAAGCTGCTGCGCGTGTCGCTGCCCGAGCTTTGGCCCGCGGCCGCGCTCTGCCCGCTCGATCCGCCGGCGGCTGCGCTTTTGTCCGTCGCGCTCTGGCCGGACGCGGCTCCGGTGCTCGAGCCGCCCGTGGTCTGCGCTGCCGCCGGCATTGCGCAGGCGAGGCCTAGCGCTGCGGCTATTGCAGTCTTCTTCAAAACGTCATTGCATTTCATTATGAAATCCTTTTCGGTGGGTGATTGGGGCCAAGGGGCCCGTGTTGTTCGGCTGCAAGAAACAGGCTGGAACGCAAAAAAACCCGAGGGTGACCTATCGAACGACGACTTGCGCCTGCTGCCTTGACCTCCGCCGCGGATGGTTCCGTGACATAAGATCGCAATAGATGAGCGAGCGACCGCACATGCATCTCGACGCACTGGTCATAGGCGCGGGTTTCTCCGGCCTGTACCAGCTGCTCTGCCTGCGCGACCGTCTTGGGCTCTCGGTCAAGGTCCTGGAGGCTGCCCCCGAGCTCGGCGGCACGTGGTACTGGAATCGCTATCCTGGCGCGCGATGCGATTCGGAGAGCCACTCCTACTGCTACTTCTTCTCCAAGGAGCTGCTCGAGGAATGGAGCTGGTCCGAGCGCTATCCCGAGCCGCCGGAGATCCTGCGCTACCTGCATCACGTGGCTGAGAAGTTCGACCTCACGCGCGACATCCGCTTCAACACGCGCGTCACCGCGGCGCACTTCGACGAAGCGGCGAACCACTGGGACGTCGCGACCGAGCGCGGTGAGCGCTACCGCGTGCGCTATCTCATCGCCGCCGTGGGCTGCCTCTCCGCGGCCAACATCCCGCAGATTCCCGGGCTGGAGAGCTTCGCCGGGCGCCGGTATCACACCGGCCAGTGGCCGCCGGAGGGCGTGGATTTCCGCGGCAAGCGCGTCGGCCAGATCGGCACCGGCTCAACCGGCATCCAGATGGCGCCGGTGATAGCGGAGACCGCCGCCCACCTAACCGTGTTCCAGAGGACCGCGCAATACAGCGTGCCCGCGCGCAACGCGCCGCTCGCGGAAGGTTTCCTGCAATACGTGCGCGAGCACCATGACGAGATCCGGGAAGTGGTGCGCTCGACGCCGAACGGCCACCCGTTCCGCATCTCCAGGCGCAAGGCGTTCGAGGTGAGCGAAGGCGAGCGGCAGGCGATCTACGAGGCGGCGTGGGAGAAAGGCGGGCTGCAGTTTCGCGCCAGCTTCCACGACGTGCTGCTCGACAAGGCGGCGAACGACACGGCGGCCGAATTCATCAAGCGCAAGATCCGCGAGATCGTCAAGGATCCGAAAACCGCGCAGGCGCTGGCGGACATCGATCATCCCTATGCCGCGAAGCGCCCGCCCATCGACACGAACTACTTCGAGACCTTCAACCGCGACAACGTCGCGCTGGTGGACCTGCGCGCCGAGCCGATCGAGCGCATCACACCCGCCGGCATCAAGACGAGCGCGAAGGAGTACGTGCTGGACACCATCGTCTTCGCCACCGGCTTCGACGCGATGACCGGCCCGCTGCTGAAGATCGACATCCGCGGGCGCGACGGCATGGCGTTGCGCGAAGCCTGGGCCGCCGGGCCGTGGACTTATCTCGGGCTGCAGGTTCCGGGCTTCCCCAACCTCTTCACCGTGACCGGGCCGGGAAGCCCCTCGGTCCTTTGCAACATGCCAGTCGCGATCGAGCAGCACGTCGAGTGGATAACCGACTGCATCGCCCACATGCGCGAAAGCGGCATCGAGTGCTGCGAGGCGGCGGCCGAAGCGGCGCAAAAGTGGGGCGAGCACGTCAACGCCGCCGCGCACGCAACCCTGCTTACGCTCGCGACCCATTCCTGGTATTTCGGCGCCAACATCCCGGGCAAGCCGCGCGTGTTCATGCCTTACGCCGGCGGCATGGCTCGCTACCGCGCCATCTGCGACGACGTCGCGGCGAAGGGGTACGAGGGGTTTCTTATGGGGCGCGATCGCGCGACGGTGAACGACTTTTCGGCCGGCGCGAAGACCGGCTCACCCGGCGTTTAGCGCGCAAGCGGCTCAGCGGAGCACATTGATCCTGAGCCAATCCTGGACATCCTCGACCGCTACGCCGGAAATCTTTACGGCATCGCGAACATCCTGCTGGGTGCAGTTCCAGTATTTTGCCCAGGCACGAAGCTCTGAAAGCTTGTTGACATTGACTAGTCGGGAGCGAGGCTTGCCGGGCTTAACGGCCATCGTGTCCTAGCCTACGCTCGAAGCATCGCCATGGGGGATATATACTGGGCTCACCGGGGTATCCGCAGCCTCCCCGTAAGATGGCTTGCCATCCAATGTGCTGCTCGACTCGTTTTGGGAGGCGAGCACATGGATGGCAGTCTGGTCGTAGTCCTCTCCGCGTTATTCCTGGGTTGTTTCGTCAGCGGCGTTGCCGGCTTCGCCATGGGCGTCATCGTGACGTCGGTGTGGCTTCACATCCTCGAGCCGATCCAGTGCGCGACGCTCGTCGTCGGGTACGGCTTCGTGACGCAAGGCTACGGCGTGTGGAAGCTCAGGCATGCCTTCAGCTGGCGCCGGGTGGCGCCATTCATGGTCGGCGGACTGCTCGGTGTGCCGATCGGCACTTATCTCCTGGCGCGCAGCAATCCCAATCACATGCGATTGGGCATCGCCGTGTTCGTCGTTGTGTACAGCCTCTGGGGTCTGCTGCGGCCGGCGATTCAGGTGGCAAAGAGCAACACGCCCACGGACGTCGGCGTCGGTTTCGTGAATGGGCTGGCTGCCGGCCTGACGGGTTTGATCGGCATCGTCATCGCCATCTGGTGCCAGCTACGCGGCTGGACGAAGGATGTGCAGCGCACGGTCTTTCAACCCGTCATGCTCGCCACGAGCCTGGTGGCAACGGCCTCCTTCGGAGCGGTAGGCGCGATCAGCAGCGAAACGCTGAAGCTGTTCCTGCTCGGCCTGCCGTTTGCGTTCGCCGGCACGTGGCTCGGGCTGCGCCTTTATGGGCGCATCGACGAGCTCATGTTCCGTCGCATCGTGCTCGTGACGCTCCTACTGTCCGGAGCGAGCCTGATCGCGCCGGCATTCCTGCGCGCCTAGCGCCGGCGCCTTTCCTCGACGAGGTCGACGCAGCGCAGGAACACGGCGTCCGGTGGCACGCCGCGCCCGTTCAGCCACGCCTCGACATCCCTGACCGGGACGCCGAGATAGGCCGCGAGTTTGTGTTCTCCGCCGAGGGCGAGGCATGCCGAATGCAGAGTCTTGATGTAGATGTGGCTTTGTTTGGAGGTGGACGGACAGATGTCTTCCATCCCGGCATGTTGACGGGAATCTCCCCACAACGCGGTGTAGGGCAGGCTCTTATTTTGTGTCGCGCTCCAAACGACGTCCTAAAAAAATAACCCCGCCGAAGCGGGGTCATGGCACGGCGTGCTCAGCTTGCGACGATCAATGCTTGTCCTTGTCGGCATCGTGAACGGCGTCTTTGACGTCGCCCACACCTTTCTGAACCTTGCCTTCGACTTGCTTGCCGATGCCCTTGGCCTGATCTTTGGTGCTGCCCGTCATTTCGCCGATTTTTTGCTGCGCCTTGCCGGCGATGTCTTTCGTCGTTCCTTTGATCTGATCCTTGTTCATGCTGGGGGCTCCTGTGAGTTGCGGCCGCCGATGGCGACCTCGTGCTCGGGGAGTTGCAAACGGCATTCCCGAGGCCGAGTAGGGTTATGAGCTAGAGCCGGCTCGTCAGGAACCGCAGCAGGCGAGGTGCGAGGAAGGCGGTGTGGCTGCCGGGCTCGTCGATCGGATCTGCCATCCAGAAGTGCGGCGCGCCGGCCACCGGAACCGGGCGCGCGAAGTGGCCCGCCTGCTTCAGCGCTTCGAGGAAGGCGAGCGATTGCGTGTTGTGGTCGACGATGTCGTCGGCGTCGCCCCAGCAGATGAGAAATGAGGTGGCGTTGTTCTTCGCCGAGACGTACGAGAGCGGCGAGGCGTCGAAGTAGGGGCGCTTGTCGTCGATCGCGGAGACGCCGAGGAATTGCTCGACGATGCCGTTGCGCGGGCGGGAGGCGAGATCGTGCCGCCACTGCTGCCACAAGTCGTACACGCCATAGACGCCGACCACCGCCTTCACGTTTGTCGGCACGTCGCCTTGCTTATAGAGCGGATGCTCCCCGGCCAGCGCGACGAGTGCCGCGAGGTGCGCGCCGGCCGAGTCTCCCATCAGGCCGATGCGCTGCGGATCGACGTTGAGCTCGGCGGCATGGCCGCGCACGTACTGCACGGCAGCGCGGACGTCCTGCACGGCCTCGGGCCATGCCTTCCTGCCCGGGGCGGCGATGCGGTAAGTCGCGGCGAAGAGGGCGATGCCGCGTTGCGCGAGCCAGGGACCCCAATGCGCATAGAGGTCGGCGTTGCGCAGCTGCCATCCGCCGCCGTGCACCGCCACGACCGCCGGCGTCGGCCGGTCGCCTGACGGCGCGTAGAAATCACCCTTGAGGGACTCGCCGCCGTGCTCGGCGAACGGGATGTTGTGTTTCGTCATTTTTCCGAGGGAATTGTCCGATATTCGCGCGCGGCGCGCCAAATTCCCTACACTGCGGAGCGCGAATGCAACCAGCGACTTCCTCCCGCATGACCGTGCGCGCCCTGGTGGTCGTGATGGCCGTGCTGCCTTTCGCGGTCGTCGGCATCGTCGCCGCGTCGCTCGCGGCCGAGGACGCGCGGGTCGATTTGCGCAGCCGAGCGCTGGCGTCCGCGCGCGCGACGGTCAACGCCGTCGACGCGGAGCTGCAGGCCCACATACGCACCGTCGAATCGCTCGCCACGTCGCGCAACCTGGAGCGAGGCGACGTGCGCGCCTTCTACGAGGAATCGCGCCGCGTCCTGCTTTCCCAGGCCCGGTGGCTCAACATCGGGCTGCAATCCACGTCGGGAAAGCAGCTCTTCAACGCCATTGCGCCCTTCGGCAGCCCGCTGCCTCCCCAGGTGGACGAAGACTCGCTGCAGCGGGCCCTGGAAAGCGGCAAGCCGCAGATCGGCAACATAGCCGTGGGGCCGGCCATCGAGCGGCCGGCGACCCGGCTGCGGGTCCCGGTCGCCACCGACGGGAAGCTGCAGTACGTGATTTCCGTTCCGCTCAAGCCGCAGCTGTTCGAGGAGCTCCTGCGCAGGCAGCCGCTGCCCGAGCAATGGTCGATCTCGCTCCTCGATGGAAAACGGCGCCTGGTGGCGAGCGTTCCCCCGCAGCCGCCGGGTATCGTCGGCGAGCAGGCGAGCCCCGAGGTACGGCGCAAGCCCGCAACAGAGGCGCGCGAGGGTTTTGTCCCGTTCTTGCGGCCCGACGGCACGGAGATCTATGCGGGCTACGTCACCTCCCCGATGAGCGGCTGGACCGTCACGGTGTCGCTCTCCAAGGAGATCCTGGAGACGGCCGCGTGGGAGGGGGCGCGCCCGATCGTCATCGGACTGGTGAGCGCTCTTTCCTTCTTCGCCTTGATATTGGTTCTGCTGCGCCGGCTGCTAGTGACCTGAGGGTGACCTGAGGTCGCCTGAGCGCGTTGGCTATTCCGGCTTGATATTGGCCGCGCGGATCACGCGCGCCCACTTGTCGACCTCGCGCTTCATGTGCTCGCCGAACTCGCCCGGAGTGCCGCCGACCGGAGGGCTGGCGAGCGCGAGCAGCCGCTCGCGCACGTCGGGCATCGCCAGGCTTTTCTGCCCTGCGGCGTTGAGCGCGCTGATCACCGCCGGCGGCGTGCCGGCGGGCGCGACGAGGCCCAGGAAGCCGCCGGCCTCGAAGCCCGGCACGCCGGACTCGGCGATGG
>DATLDY010000226.1:0-5428 GCA_035525655.1 Burkholderiales bacterium | reverse complement strand
GGTCCGCACATACTGGTGCGTATCCGCATTCTTGATCGGCTTGCGCAGCGCCGCGTAGCGGAACCCGTACGGCGTCGGCTCGAACTGCATGCGCGGCGCCTTGTCGTTCGACGGGCGGTACCAGGCTTCGTCGGTGGCGGTGGAGCCGTAGACGTCTTCCGCGGCCGGCATGTTGGTCGAGTGCAGGCTCGAGCTGTGCGCGGAGTCGATCGAGCCTTCGAGCACCTGCGCCCAATTGCAGGCGGCGTGCATCTTCACCACCGCGTACTGGATCCCCGGCACCGGCGCCCACGCCGGCGGCTCGAATTCGCGCATCTCCTCTTTCGGTCCGAGCCACGCCCAGACGAAGCCGCCCGCCTCGCGCGCGGGATACGAGCGCTGCTTCAGCGATTTCATCAGCGCGGCGCCATCGGGCTCCGCGGACATCTCGAGGATGTTGCCGTCGACGTCGAACTTCCAGCCGTGGTAGAGGCAGCGCAGGCCGCACTCCTCGTTGCGGCCGAAGACGAGCGAGGCGCCGCGGTGCGGGCAGTACTCGTCGAGCACGCCGAGCCTGCCGTTCGTGTCGCGAAACGCGACCAGGTCCTCGCCGACGAGGCGCGACTTGACCGGCGCGCCGTCCTTCTCGGCCACTTCCTCCGACAGGCAGACCGGCAACCAGTGGCGGCGCATGATGCCGCCCATCGGCGCGTCACCCTCGACGCGGCAGAGAAGCGCGTTCTGTTCCGGGGTCAGCATCACGGCCTCGCATATACTTAGGTACCTAAGTATATCTTTGCCGATTGACAACGATCAGCCTCGGCGCCGCAGGACTCGGACGCGCGTTCGCGCTCATGGCGCCGACGCTCGCGGCCGACGCCCGCGTCCGGCTGGTCGCCGCCGCCGATCCGCGCCCGCAGGCGCGCCGGCAGTTCGAGGCCGACTTCGGCGGCCGCGCTTATGCCACGGTCGCGGAGCTCTGCGCCGACCCGGCCGTGCAGGCCGTTTATGTCGCGACGCCGCATCAGCTGCATGCGGAACACGCGGCCGCCGCGGCGGCGGCGCGAAAGCACATCCTGGTGGAGAAGCCGATGGCGCTCACGCTGGACGAGTGCCGCGCGATGACTGCTGCAGCGCGCAAGCACGGCGTGCACATCGTCGTGGGACATAGCCATAGCTTCGATGCGCCCATTGCGCTGACCAGAAAAATCATTCAAAGCGGCGCCCATGGCCGCGTGCGGATGATCAACGCGATGATGTACACCGACTTCCTCTACCGCCCACGCCGCCCGGAGGAGCTCGACACTACACGCGGCGGCGGCGCGGTCTACAACCAGGCGGCGCATCACGTGGACATCGTTCGCCTGCTCGGCGGCGACGTGGGCAGCGTGCGCGCCGGAACGGGCGCATGGGATGCGGCGCGGCCGACCGAAGGGGCCTATTCCGCTTTCCTGGCCCTAAGGGACGGGGCGTTCGCCACCATAACCTACAGCGGTTACGCGCACTTCGACAGCGATGAATTCTGCGGCTGGATCAGCGAAGGCGGCCTGCGCAAGGATCCGAGCCGATACGGCCAGGCGCGCCAGCTCCTGCTGGGCGACGAAATGGCGGTGAAGAATGCCCGCAACTACGGCGGCGAAAAATTCAGCAAGGCGCCGGCGGACCCGCTGCACCAGCATTTCGGCGTGATCATCGTCTCGTGCGAACGCGCGGATTTGAGGCCATTGCCGGACGGCGTGATGATCTATGCGGACAAGGAAAAACGGCTGGAACCATTGCCGGCGCCCAAGGTGCAGCGCGCCGAGGTGATCGATGAGCTGTATGCCGCTGTCGTCGACAACAAGGCGCCGCTGCATGACGGCGAGTGGGGAACGGCGACGATGGAGGTGTGCCTTGCGATCCTGCGCTCGGCGCGGGAGCAGAAGGAAGTGTCGTTACCGATCGCCTAGCCCACCTCACCAAGGAAGCGTGGCGCGCGTTCGTGCGCGAGCTGCAGGGACGGCTCGCGGAGCACGATGTGTCGTTTGGCCACTGGACGTTCCTGCGCATCCTTTGGGAGCGCGACGGGCTGACACAGAGAGAGCTATCCGACGAGGCCGGTGTTGCCGAGCCGTCGACCAATGCCGCGATCAAGTCGATGGAAGAGCTTGGCTACGTGACGCGCAAGCGCCTGCCGGATAACCGCAAGAACATCTATGTGCGCCTCACGCCGAAGGGTCGAGCGCTGAGGGTCAAGCTGGTGCCGATCGCGCAGGCGGTGAATCGCGACGCGGTGCGCGGCGTTCCCGCCAGGGACGTGGAAGCTGCGCGCCGGGTGCTGACGACGGTGACCGAGAACCTTATTCGATCTTCGCGCCGGAAGCCTTGACGAGCGTCGCGAACTTCTCGTAGTCCGCCTTGTTGATCGCCGCGTAGGCGTCGGGTGTCGAGCCGACCGGGTCGATGCCGAGGGTGGCAAAGCGCTGCACGACGTCGGACTGCTTCACCGCCTTCGCCGACTCGGCGGAAAGACGGTTGATTACCTCGCGCGGCGTATTCGCGGGCGCGAGCAGGCCGATCTCGGCGACGAAGTCGTAGCCCGGGATGCCGGCCTCGGCGACGGTCGGCACGTCGGGCGTTTGCGGCGAGCGCTTGAGCGTGCTGATCGCCAGCATTTTCACCTTGCCGTCCTTGAGGTGGCCGGCGATCGACGGCAGCGCCGAATAAAGCAGCGACACCTGTCCGCCGAGGAGCGCCGGCACCGATTGCCCGGTTCCCTTGTACGGCACGTGCACGATGTCGATGCCGAAGCCGGCCTTCAGCGCCTCGGTGGAAAGATGGTGGATGCTGCCGATGCCGGAGGAGCCGTAATTCAATTTCCCCGGCTGCGCCTTGGCGAGGGCGACAAGCTCCTTCAGCGAGTTCACCGGCACCGAAGGATGCGCGACGAGATAGAGCGGCGAGGTGCCGATCAGGCTCACCGGCGCGAGATCCTTCAGCGGCTGGTAGGGAAGCTTGGAAAAGATGTGCGGGTTGATGGCGATCTGGCCGACATCGGCGATGAGCAGCGTGTAGCCGTCGGCTTGCGCCTTGACCACCTGCTCGACGCCATTGATGCCGCCGGCGCCGCCGACGTTCTCGACCACGACCTGCTGGCCGAGCGGCTCGCCGAGCTTCGCCGCCAGCACGCGCGCCATGGTGTCGGGCAATCCGCCCGGCGCGTACGGCACGACGATCTTGATCGGCCTGTTGGGATAGCCCTGCGCGTGGACCGCGGCGGCGAAAAGGAAACCCAGAAGTGCAGAGATGAAACGCACGAAAACCTCCTCTATCGCGAAAGTATACTGGGGCGATGAACCGACTCCGCATCACGTTCGCCTGCTGGGACTACGACCGCACGCGCGCCCTCGCCGACGGCACCGTCAGGCCCGAAGGCGTCGACCTCACCTACCTCACGCTGCCGGTGGAGGAAACGTTCTTCCGCATGATGCGCGGGCGCGAGTTCGACGCCTCCGAGATGTCGCTCTCGTCGTACACGGCATCGCTGCATTCGGACAATCCGCCGTTCATCGCGATCCCGGTGTTTCCTTCGCGCTTCTTCCGCCACTCGTGCATCTTCGTGTCGGCGAAGAGCGGCATCCGCAAGCCCGAGGACCTGAAGGGCAAGCGCGTCGGCGTGCCCGAGTACCAGATGACCGCGCCGGTGTGGATCCGCGGCATCCTCTCCGACGAGTACGGCGTGAAGGCCACCGACTACGAGCACTTCTGGGGCGGCGAAGAAGAGCCCGGGCGCATCGACAAGCTGAAGATCGACCTGCCCTCCAGCATCCGCATCCGTCCGATCGGCGACACGAAGACGCTTTCGCGGATGATCGCCGACGGCGAACTCGATGCGATGGTTACCGCGCGCGCGCCTTCGAGCTTCCACCAGCAGCCGGACAAGGTGCAGCGCCTGTTCCCGGACTATGTCGCGGCGGAGAAGGACTATTACCGCCGCACGAAAATCTTCCCGACCATGCACACCGTCGTCATCCGGCGCGACGTGTACGAGAAGAATCCGTGGGTCGCGCAGGCGCTATATAAGGCGCTCAACATTTCCAAAGAGCGCGCCATGGACATGTACCGCCAGACCGCCGCGCTCCCGGCGATGGTCCCCTGGCTAACCGCCCACATCGAAGAAGCGCGCCTCATGATGGGCGAAGACTGGTGGCCTTATGGGCTGGAGCCCAACCGCCACGTGCTCGACACCTTCCTGCGTTACCACCACGAGCAGGGGTTGTCGAAGCGCCGCCTCAAGCCCGAAGAGCTCTTCGCCAGGGAAACGCTCGAGAGCTTCAAAGTCTGATCTAAAAGCGCACGCCAAAGCCCAGCCGCCGCATGTCATGGCCGGCGAAGTTCGCGTTCGGGTCGTACACGACGCGGCCGAAATAAGGCGCGCGATCGTAGGTCACGCCAAGGCCGGTGCGCACCACGCGCCCGCCTTCGTCGCCGAGCGGCCCGCGGCGCTGGAAGAGGTCGATCGTCCAGCGATCGTCGGGGTTGTCGGATGTGCGCAGCAACGCGTGGAGCACCGTCTGCCCGGTGCCGAGACGGTCGTCGTGCACGGCGTAGAAGCTCGCGCGCCTGCGCTCGGGCAGATCTGCCGACAGGCCGAGCGTGATGGCATCGTTCGGATCGAAATTGAGGTTGTAGTAGGGGTTGAGGTTCGTGCGGCCGAAGCCGAGAAGGGGCCGCACCGCGCCGGCGCCGAATTCCGCCTGCGTTGCGACGCCCAGAAAACCGCGCGTCGCGGCCTGGCCGGAAAGCAGCGCCTTGCCCCACGGGAAGGTGAACCAGCGCTCGAGCCCGGCGCGCGACTGGCGCAATTCATTCGCGCGCCAGTAATGCCCGAGCCAGAACACCGTGGCCGCGCGCGTGCCGCGCAGGTTCAAGTCCTGGCCGTCGGCTTCGTCCTGGGTGCGGTGATGCGTGTAGGTGAGCTTCCAATCGATCGGCTCGGCGCCGCAGGCGCACGCGACCGACACCAGCAGGCACAGGACGAGGTGGCGACCCTTCATGGGCGTAGACTGCTCATATGACACTACAAGTAAGACGAATCGTCACCGGACATGATGCGAACGGCAAGGCCGTCGTCGCCACCGACGAGCGGCTGACCGCGGTCTCGCGCGGGATCGGCGCCAATATCAGCGGCTGCCCGATCTGGTCCACCGACAGGATGCCGGTCGACAACTCGGCGGCGGCCGCCGCCGCGCAGCGGGCCGGGTTCATCAAGCAGTACAACTATGTCGGCTCCGGCGAGGGCTCGGTATTCCGGATCACCGAGTGGGCCCCCGGCCATGCGAGATTCACGCACCGCACCGAGACCGTGGATTACGTCATCCTCTTGTCGGGCGAAATCGATTGCGAGCTGGATGACGGCGTGGTCGTCCACATGAAGCCCGGCGATGTCCTCGTGCAGCGCGGCACGATC
>DATLDY010000223.1:0-9432 GCA_035525655.1 Burkholderiales bacterium | reverse complement strand
GTATCTCATCTTCCAACCAGCCGAAGAAGGCGGCGGCGGCGGGGAGGTCATGATTCGCGAGGGGCTCTTCGAGCGCTTCCCGGCGAATGAGGTGTACGCGCTGCACAACTGGCCGGGCCTGCCGCCGGGGAAGATGGCGGTACGGGCCGGCCCCGTGATGGCGGCGACCGACGAACTGCAAATCACCGTCCATGGCCGCGGCGGCCACGGCGCCATGCCGCACCTCGCCGTGGATCCGGTGGTCGCCGCGGCACACATCATTACCGCGCTACAGACCATCGCCAGCCGCACCGTCAACCCGCTCGATGCGGTCGTGGTGAGCATCTGCTCGATGGCCACCAGCCAGGTCGGTGTGTTCAACGTCATCCCCGACCACGTGAAGCTCGTGGGCACGGTGCGCAGCTTCCAGCCCGCCACGCGCGAGCTCGCCGAGCGACGCGTAAGAGAGATCTCCACCAAGACCGCCGAAGCGATGGGAGCCACCGCCGAAGTGGCATATGCGCGTGGCTATCCGGCCACCATCAACAGCCCGCGCGAAGCGCAGTTCGCCGCCCAGGTCGGCAAGCGCCTGTTCGGCGCGGACAACGTCATTACCGAGCACGAGGCGACGATGGGCGGCGAGGACTTTTCCTACATGCTGCAGGCGCGGCCGGGCGCCTATGTGTTTCTTGGCCAAGGCGGCGCCGCCGGCGGCTGCCTGTTGCACAACCCGAACTACGACTTCAACGACGAGGTGATTCCCCTTGGCGCCGGCTATCTTGCGGCGCTGGTGGAAGACGCCCTGCCGCTCCGATAGGAGGATTCCATGCGCTACCTGCTGATCCTGCTCGCCCTCGCCTTCACGCCGGCCCATGCCGTGACGCTCAAATGGGCGGCGCAGAACGACATCCTTACGCTCGACCCGCATTCTCAGAACCACGCCACGACGAACTCGATCCTGCAGCACACCTACGAGGGGCTGGTGCGCTACTCCAAGGATTACAAGATCGAGCCCTGCCTGGCGGTGAGCTGGAACCAGGTGTCGGATACCCAGTGGCGCTTCAACCTGCGCCGCAACGTCAGATTCCACGACGGCTCGCCGTTCACCGCCGATGACGTGGTGTTCTCGTTCGAGCGCATCAAGCAGCCCCAGGGCACGATGCAGATCTACGTCGCCAACATCGCCGAGGTGAAGAAGGTCGACGACTACACGGTCGACTTCGTCCTATCGGGACCGCATCCCATCCTGCTGCGCAACATCGTGGACTTCCGCATCATGAGCAAGGCGTGGTCGGAGAAGAACCGCTCGCAGGCGATCCAGGACTACAAGGCCAAGGAGGAGAACTTCGCCTCGCGCAACACGAATGGCACCGGGCCGTACCTCGTGAAGTCCTGGGAGCCGGACAAGCGAGTAGCGTTCGCCGTGTACAAGGACTGGTGGGGCAAGCTCGACGGCAACGTGACCGACGTCGAGTACACGCCGATCAAGTCCGACGCCACGCGCGTCTCGGCCTTGTTGTCCGGCGAAGTGGATCTCGTGACGGACCTGCCGACGCAGGACGTGGATCGGCTGCGCAAGGAGCCGAAGCTCAAGATCCTCGACGGGCACGAGGTGCGCACCATTTTCATCGGCATGGACCAGCACAACGACGAGCTGAAATACTCCAGCGTGAAGGGAAAGAATCCCTTCAAGGACGTGCGCGTGCGCCGCGCGCTCAACCTGGCGGTGGACCGCGAGGCGATCCGCAAAGTGGTGATGCGCGGCCTGTCGATCCCGGCCGGCATCATGATCGCACCCGGCGTGCACGGCCATTCGAAGGAGATCGATGTCGTGCCCAAGGCGGACCCGGCCGCGGCGAAGAAACTCCTCGCCGAGGCGGGCTATCCGGAGGGCTTCGAGTTCACGCTCGACTGCCCGAACAACCGCTACGTCAACGACGAGAAAATCTGCCAGGCTCTCGTCGGCATGTGGGCGCGCGCCGGCCTCAAGGTCAGGCTGAACGCGATGCCGTTCGCGACCTACATCCCGAAGCTCCTCAACCACGACACCAGCGCCTACATGCTCGGCTGGGGCGTGGTGACCTTCGACGGCCTTTACTCGTTGCAGTCCCTCGTGCACACGAAGACCACCGGCGCCGACGGCAGCTTCAACTCCGGCCGCGTGAGCGACGCGAAGCTCGACCAGATGATCGACGCGCTGAAGGTCACCACCGATACGGCGAAGCGCGATGCCCTCCTCAAGGCAGCGCTCGTCGCCACGCGCGACCAGGCGTACTACGTGCCGCTGCATCACCAGATGCGGCCGTGGGCGATGAAGCCCAACGTGTCGATCGTCTACAGCCTCGATGACCGGCCGCAGGCACGCTTCGTCACGGTGAAGTGATTTTCAGGCGAGCGTGGGACAGCGACCTGGCGTGGAGCTTCCGCCGCTCGCCCGTCACCATCGCCGCCGCGCTTCTCGCCCTGGTCTGCGTCGGCGGCGCGCTGCTGGCGCCGTGGCTCTCGCCGCAGGATCCATTCAACATGGCGGCGCTCAACCTGAACGACGCGTTCACGCCGCCCGCGTGGGACGAGAAAGGCCTCGCCCGGTACCCGCTGGGCACCGATAACCAGGGCCGCGACATCCTTTCGACGATCCTGCACGGCGCGCGCATCTCCCTTGGCGTCGGCCTCGCATCGGTGGTTCTTTCCCTGCTTCTCGGCGTGAGCGCCGGCCTGGTGTCGGGCTACTTCGGCGGGCGCATCGACGCGCTCATCATGCGCATCGCGGACGTGCAGCTCTCCTTCCCGGCGATCCTGATCGCGCTGCTCATCGACGGCGTCGCGCGCGTTGCGCTCCCGGGCGAGCGCCACGATGACCTTGCGATCCCGGTGCTGGTGCTCGCGATCGGCTTCGCCGGCTGGGTGCAATACGCGCGCACCGTGCGCGGCTCGACGATGGTGGAGAAGCAGAAAGAATACGTGCAGGCGGCCCGCGTGATCGGCCGCCGTCCGCTCGCCATCATGCTGTCGCACGTGCTGCCGAACGTGCTCGGCCCGGTGCTCGTGATCGCCACCATCCACATCGCCACGGCCATCATCACCGAGGCGACGCTCTCCTTCCTTGGCGTCGGCGTCCCCGCCACGCGGCCTTCGCTCGGCACGCTGATCCGCATCGGCAACGAGTTCCTCTACTCCGGGGAATGGTGGATCACCGTGTTCCCCGGCGTGGCGCTGGTCGTCCTGGTGCTGTCGGTGAACCTGCTGGGCGATTGGCTGCGCGACGCGCTCAATCCAAAATTGAGATGATTCTCGACGTGCGTGAGCTGAAGGTCGAATTCCCGTTGCGGCGCGGCACGCTGACCGCTTTGGACGGCGTTTCCTTCTCCATCGCGCCCGGCGAGGTGCTCGGCGTGGTCGGCGAATCCGGCGCCGGGAAGTCGATCACCGGCCTCGCGGTGATCGGCCTCCTCGAGCCGCCAGGCCGCATCGCGGGTGGCGAAGTGCACCTCGAAGGCCGGCGCATCGATCGCCTGCCGCACGAGGAGATGCGCCGGGTGCGCGGCCGGCGCATCGGCGTCATCTTCCAGGACCCGCTCACTTCGCTCAACCCGCTCTACACCATTGGCCGGCAGATCGAGGAAACCATCCTCACGCACCTGCCCATGAGCAAGGCGGATGCGCGCGCGAGAGCGCTCGCCCTCCTGGTCGAAGTCGGCATCCCCGCGCCCGAATCGCGCTACGAGAGCTATCCGCACCAGTTTTCCGGCGGCATGCGCCAGCGCGTGGTCATCGCCCTCGCGCTCGCCGCCGAGCCGCAGCTCCTGATCGCCGACGAGCCGACCACCGCGCTCGATGTCTCGATCCAGGCACAAATCATCGCGCTCCTCAAGCGCCTGGCGGCGGATCGCGGCGCCGCCGTCATGCTCATCACCCACGACATGGGCGTGATCGCCGAGACCGCGCATCGCGTGGCGGTGATGTACGCCGGCCGCATCGTGGAGATCGGCGCGGTGCAGGACGTGATCCACGCCCCCAAGCACCCCTACACGGTGGGGCTGATGGGCTCCATTCCGCGCATCTCGGCGATTCGCCGCCGCCTGGTGCAGATCGACGGCTCCATGCCGCGGCTGAACGCCATCCCGCCCGGCTGTGCCTTCAATCCGCGCTGCGCGCACCGCTTCGACCGCTGCGTCGTCGAGCGTCCGGATCTCCTGCCCGCCGGGACGAGCCGGGCCGCCTGCTGGCTGCATGCCGCTGCTTAGATTAGAAGGCGTCAGCCGCGAGTTCGACGTCTCGCGCCCCTGGCTGAATCGGGTCCTCGAGCGCGAGCCGCGACGCTACCTGCGCGCAGTGGACCGGGTGAGCTTCGAAATCGCCAAGGGGGAGACACTCGGCCTCGTCGGCGAATCGGGCAGCGGCAAGTCGACCGTCGCGCGGCTCATCGTCGGGTTATGGCAGCCCACCGAGGGGCGCATCGAGTTCCAGGGCAAGCGCCTGCAGATGATCTTCCAGGATCCCTATGCCAGTCTCAATCCGCGCTGGCGGGTACGCGACATCGTGGCCGAGCCGATCAAGTTCCTGCGCACGCCGCAGAAAGTCGACGACCTCCTGCGCCAGGTCGGCCTGTCACCCGAGGACGGCGACAAGTACCCGCACGAATTCTCCGGCGGCCAGCGCCAGCGCATCTCGATTGCCCGCGCGCTCGGCGGCGAGCCGGATTTTCTCGTCTGCGACGAGCCGACCTCGGCGCTCGACGTCTCGGTGCAGGCGCAGATCCTCAACCTGATGCGCGACCTGCAGGAGCGGCTGGGCCTCACCTACCTCTTCATCTCGCACAACCTCGCCGTGGTCTCGCAGGTGGCCGATCGCGTCGGCGTGATGTACTGCGGCCGCATCGTGGAGCTCGCGAGCGCCGCCGAGATCTTCTCGCGTCCGCGCCATCCCTATACGCGGATGCTGCTCGACGCCGTGCCCGACCTCTCGATGGCCGGCAAGCCGCGCATCCCGGTGGGCGGGGACGTGCCGAATCCGATCTCGCCGCCGAGCGGCTGCGCCTTCCACCCGCGCTGCCCGTATGCAAACGAACGATGCCGCGTGGAAACGCCAGCAATGATCGACAACGTGGCATGCCACGCGGTCCACGAAGGCCGTATCTAGCGAAGGTTGGCGACGCCGAAGGGAACGTGGCCGGCGGCTACATGCAGACGTGCCGAGTCCACGTGGCCACGCTGGTCATCGAAGTAGAAGTCCGGCTCGAACGCCTTGAGGAAGGCGCCTTTGTCGAGGCCGCCGAGGAACATGGCTTCATCCACCGACACGTTCCACTCCATCAGCGTCCGAACCGCGCGCTCATGCGCAGGCGCGCTGCGCGCCGTCACGAGCGCGGTGCGCACCTTCACGGGGACATCGGTCCCGGCTGCGGACTGCAGCCGATGCAACGCTTCGAGCAGCGGCTTGAAAGGGCCGGGCGGCAGCGGCTGCAGCGCATTCGCGGTCTCGTGCTTCGTGAACGCGTCCAGGCCGTCGCGCTGGTAGACCCGCTCGGCCTCGTCGGAAAAGAGCACCGCATCGCCGTCGAACGCGATGCGCAGCTCGCCGGCGTGGCGGCTCGCGGCCTGCGCCGATTCCGGATAGACGCGCGCCGCGGGGCACTTCGCCTCCAGCGCGCCCATCACGTCGGCCTCGTTTGTCGACAGGAAGAGATTGGCCTTCAGCGAGTCCAGGTAACGGTACGGACTGCGCCCGCGCGTAAAGACGCCGCGCTCGATGTGCAACCCGGCCTGCACCGCCGAACGAAACACCCGCAGGCCCGAGACGGGATCGTTCTTCGACAGGACGACGACTTCCACGCGCTGAGCCTCGGGCGTGTTGAACGCGAGCAGCTTCTTCGCAAGGGGGAAGGCCACGCCGTGGCGCGCCGGCACATCGAGGCGCCCGTACTGCAGCGCGATGTACGCCGCCTCGCCGTCGCGGTCGAACACCACGTTCTCTTCCTCGAAGTCGAACAGCGCCCGCGAGGAGATCGCGACGACCAGCTTGCCTTCGACCGAATAGCCCATCGATCCCTTTTGTGATGGAAGGGGCGAAGGCAGTTTACAGCGCCCTACGGCTTCGGAATGCGCAACGTCTTGCTGATCATCATGCTGCCCGAAGCGATGAACAGCAGCGACAGCGGGTGGAATTCCCAGGGACCAAGGTCCCACGCGCCTCCGTAGAGGCGTTCTCCGAGGCGGTCCTGCCACGCGGCGAAGGCAAGCACGGCCGTTAGAACCACGCTCGTCGGAATGGGCGTGCCTTCGAAGTAGGCGACCTTGCCGCTGTCGCTGCCGGCGGCGAGCGTTTCGGCGGTGACGTTGAAGCGCGCGAGGCGGCTCACGCCGCAGCATACAAAGTAGATAAGCGCCGCTGCGTCCCAGCCGCCGTCAAGCCCCGCGGCGTAAGCCAGGCCGGCCGGCGCGACGCCGAAGGAGATCACGTCGGCCAGCGAATCGAGCTCGCGGCCGAGCGTCGAATGCTCGTGGCGCCAGCGAGCCACGTTACCGTCCAGCCAGTCGAAGAAGAACGCGAGGGGCGCCATGCCCGCCGCCGCGTAAAAATGCGCCACGGCCCCGCTTTGCAGATACAGCATCGCCAGCAGTACGCCGCCTACGCCGCAGGCGGCATTGGCGAGGGTGAAGAAGTCCGCGAGGTGGAAGCCGCGGATCATGGAGAAATGGTTTTTCAAGATACCTGTCGGCGTAGGTCGAGCATTGGAGCGGGTGAAGGGAATCGAACCCTCGTATGCAGCTTGGGAAGCTGCCGTTCTGCCATTGAACTACACCCGCGCGAGCAAAATTCTAAGGCACGCGGCGCCGGCCTCGGGAACGGCGCTTGCACGCAGCGCGCGCATGCTCGAACGCTGGCTCGTCGGCGCTGGTTTGGCAATCGGAGTCGTGGCAGCGCAGGCCGGGTACCGGTCGGTCGCGCCGGACGGCACCGAGATCGTGATCTCGGAAGGCCAGATGCGCATCTCCATGCCCACGATGGGCATGCTGCGCGGCTACGACCCGGCGAACGATCGGTTCTGGATGGCCAACACGAAGACGCGTACCTACTGGCAGGGCACCGTCGACGAGTATTGTCAGATCGTCAAACGGACGCAGGACGCCATGATGGAGCAGCACATGGCCAGGATCCCGCCCGCCCAGCGTCGCATCATGGAAGAGCACATGAAGGGCTCCGCGCCGGCGCCGGCGGCGAGCGCGCCTGCGGTGAAGGTGAGCATCGAACGGACGGACGAGCGCACCACTATCGCCGGATACGCGGTGCGCAAGGTGCGCGTGCTCGCCAATGGCCAGCTGTACGAGGAGCTATGGCTGGCGAGCGACCCGAGCCTCGTCAGGGCGCTCGACCACGCCAAGGTGAAGCAAATGGACCGCGCCGTGCGCGATTGCGTCGGCGGAGAAGGGCAAGCGCGCCGGGAGCGCGAGATGGCCAACATGCCGGACGCCTACCTGCGCTCGGTCGACCCCACCGGCCAGCTGAGGAAGCAACGCCTCGCCCGGGCAGTCGAGTCCAGTCCGGAATACGCCAGCGTGCTGCGCGAAGGGATGGCGCTTCCGGCGCAACTCAATGCGCTGGAGGAGCGCGATATCGCTTCTGCTGAAGTGGCGCCGCCCGCGGGATATCGGGCGGTGGCGCCGGACGAGGTGATGGGCGCGCCCGCCCCGCGCTGAGCGCGACGCGACGGGGTGCGGCGGGGCGAACCCTGCCGTATCATCGCCTTATGATTCAAGTCATTGTGAACGGAGCGGCACAGCGCTTCGACGCGCCGCTCGACGTCGCGACGTTGCTTGCGCGGCTCGCGATGGCGGGCAAGAAAGTCGCGGTCGAAAGAAATGGTGAGATCGTGCCGAAGAGCGTGCATGCGCAGACGTTGATCGCCGACGGCGATGAGCTCGAGATCGTGGTCGCCGTGGGAGGCGGATGATGAACGACGCACTCGTCATAGCAGGCAAGACGTACAGCTCGCGGCTTCTGATCGGCACCGGCAAGTACAAGGATTTCGCGCAGACCCGCGAAGCGATCGAAGCATCCGGCGCGCAAATCGTCACCGTCGCGATTCGCCGTACGAATATCGGCCAGAACCGCAACGAGCCCAGCCTGCTCGACGCGGTGCCGCCGTCCAAATTCACCTATCTGCCGAACACCGCGGGCTGCTACAACGCGCAGGACGCGGTGCGCACGCTGCGCCTTGCGCGCGAGCTGCTGGATGGCCACGACCTCGTTAAGCTCGAGGTGCTCGGCGATCCGCACACGCTCTACCCGAACATGCCGGAGACGTTGAAGGCTGCCGAGCAGCTGGTGAAGGACGGCTTCAAGGTCATGGTGTACTGCTCCGACGATCCGATCCAGGCGCAGATGCTCGAAGCTGCCGGCTGCGTCGCGGTGATGCCCCTTGCCTCGCTCATCGGCTCGGGGATGGGCATCCTCAATCCTTGGAACCTGCAGCTCATCATTGGCAAGGTGAAGGTGCCCGTGATCGTCGACGCCGGCGTCGGCACCGCATCGGATGCGGCGGTGGCGATGGAGCTCGGCTGCGACGGCGTCCTCATGAACACCGCGGTCGCCGCCGCGCGCAATCCGGTACTCATGGCCAAGGCGATGCGCAAGGCGGTCGAAGCGGGGCGCGAAGCGTTCCTCGCCGGGCGCATGCCGAAGAAGCTCTACTCGGCCTCGCCGAGCTCGCCCACAGAAGGAACGATCTCTTCCAAGGCCGCTTGAGGCCCATTCGCAGCTTTGTGCTGCGCCAGGGGCGCACGACCCCGGCCCAGAAGCGTGCCCTCGACGAGCTGCTCCCGAAGTACGGCATCCCGTTTTCCAATGAACCGCTTGGTTCGCCGCGCGGCGCACCGCTCGTGCTCGAGATCGGCTCCGGCATGGGCGAGACCACGGCCGCGATGGCAGCAGCGCGGCCCGAGGTGGATTTCATCGCCGTGGAAGTGCACGGGCCCGGTGTCGGCAGCCTGCTGAATCGCATCGAGAGCGCCCAGCTCGGCAACCTGCGGGTCATCCGCCACGATGCCGTGGACGTGCTCGAGCAGATGGCGGCGGACGAGAGCCTCGCGGCTATCCACCTCTTCTTCCCGGATCCGTGGCCGAAGAAGCGGCATCACAAGCGTCGCCTGGTGCGCGCAGAGATCGCTGCCCTGATGGCGCGCAAGCTCGCGGCCGGCGGCATCCTGCACGCGGCGACGGACTGGCCGGACTACGCGGAGCAGATGAGCGCCGTGTTCGCCGCCGAGCCGTTGCTCGAGGCGACGGAGCGCGGCTTTGCCGAGCGGCCGGTTACGAAGTTCGAGTCGCGGGGCCAGCGACTCGGACACCCGATCCGCGATCTGTACTTCCGGAAACGAAGAGCTCCAGCAGCTCGTTGAGGAATAGGCGCCCGCGCTCGGTCGGGCGAATCATCCGCAGGTCGCGCTGGATGAG
>DATLDY010000195.1:0-3242 GCA_035525655.1 Burkholderiales bacterium | reverse complement strand
GCCGGCATACGTCGAGGGCCTCGTCTCCCCGTAAAGAGGTATGGACCTGGTGGCCCTCGTCAAGAAGGATGGCCGACAGCGTCATCGCCGTATCGCGCTCATCGTCGACCACGAGTATGCGCAGCGAATGCCGCTTGCCGGTGGCCTCACCAGACCCGATCACACGAAGTGGAGGCTTCAGCGCCATTGGACCCGACAGTTATACGCTGCCCAGCCGATGCGCGCGGCTAACGAGATAACAAAATTGTGTTTGATTTTGGGTAACGTGAACCGCGACAGCAACGACACGCCTTCGCCGCTATGCGCGCCGGTCGTGCATCTGGTCGCCGCCTTGGCGCCGAAAGGCGTCGAGCAGGCCAATGACCTCGCCGGGCTGGCACGGCTTCAGGAGGTAATGGTCGAAGCCGACGTGCTGGGCGAGGAGCTGCTCCTCCTTGCCGGTCCACTTGCCGGACATCGCGATGAGAAGCGGTGCCGCCATGCCGCGCCGCGTGCGGATCTCGCGCGCGACCGAGTAGCCGCTCATCCCGGGCATCTCGATGTCCAGGATTACCACATCCGGGCGCACCAAGCGGTCGAGCTCGAGCACCTCGTCGCCGCGCAGCACGGTGTGGACCTCATGGCCTTCATCGCGCAAGATCGCCGCCATCATCAGCACCGTATCGCGCTCGTCGTCGGCGACGAGCACGCGCAGCGGAAGAGGCGCCCTGGAAGCCACTAGACCGAGGCCGAGCGCGAGGGCGTCGCCGCCACTCGATCGAGGATGGCGATGAGCTCGGACGGCTCGCAGGGCTTCAGGAGGTAATGGTCGAAGCCGACGGCGTGCGCGAGGGACCGCTCGGAGGTCTTCGTCCAGACCCCGGAAATGCCGATCATGACCGGCGCCCCGGACGCCCGGCGCTGGCGCACCTCGCGCGCGATGGCATAGCCGCTCATGCCTGGCATGTTGATGTCGACGATGAGGACCTGCGGCCGCAGGCCGCGCTCGAGCGCGATCACTTCATCGCCGCGCAGGACCGTATTCACGTCGTGGCCTTCGTCGCGAAGGATCGTGGCGAGGGTCTCCGCCGTATCGCGATCGTCGTCGGCGATGAGGATGCGCAGCGAAGCGGCGGCAGGCCGGGCCTTGTTATCACCCGGGCCGACGATCGTAAGTGAAGCCTTGGGGCTCATGTTCAGTGCCTCGTGTGCGGCGCGTGCTGGTTGGAAACGGACCCCTCGCGATTCTGCCGGCCCTGCTCGATGGCGTGCTGGATCTGGCGCGGATCGGTCGGCTTGACGAAGTGAAAGTCGAAGCCCGAAGCCAGGGCCTTCTCGCGGTCCTCTCGTGCGCCATACCCGGTGAGCGCGATGAGGAGCGCGTGGCTCGTATGCCCGTCCTCGCGCAGCCGCCGTGCCACGGCGTAGCCGTCCAGGCCGGGAAGGCCGATATCCAGCACCACCACGTGCGGCGCAAAGACGTGCACCGACGAGAGTGCTTCGTTGCCGTCGGACACCGTCTTCACCTCGTGGCCTTCGAGGCGCAGGAATGCCGCCGTGCTCTCCGCGGCGTCGACGTTGTCGTCGACGACCAGGACGCGCCGGCCGTACACCTGCGGGGAGGTGGCGGCCGCCGCGATCGCGGGCGGTGTGTCCGCGTGCACCGCGCTGATGCTGGGCAGCGTCACCACGAAGGTCGAACCCTTGCCCGCACCGGCGCTCTTCGCCTCGACCTGTCCCTGGTGCAGCTCGACCAGGCGCTTGACGAGCGTGAGGCCGATACCGAGCCCGCCCTGGCTGCGGTCGAGCCCGCGCTCGCCCTGCACGAAAAGCTCGAACACCCGCGGCAGCAATTCGGCATCGATCCCGGTACCGTCGTCTTCGACGGAAATCGTCGCCTGCCCTTCTCCCGCGGTCGCGAACAGCTTGATGCGGCCACCCTCGGGGGTGTACTTGGAAGCGTTGTTGAGCAGATTGGCGACCACTTGCGCGAGGCGCGCGAAATCGCCGAGCAGCCAGACCGGCCGGCCGCTGACCTCGACGCTCAGGCGCTGCTCGCGCAAGTCGATCATCGGCCGCGCGGTCTCGACGCTGTGGGCGATGATCTTGGCGAGCTCGATCGGCTCCTTCTTCAGCACGATCTTGCCCTGGCTGATGCGCGACACGTCGAGGAGCTCGTCCACCAGGCGCGCGAGCTGCGTCACCTGGCGGTCGATCACGTCGCGGGCCATGGTGACGCGCGGCTCCGGGGAACCGACGCGGCGCATGAGCTCGACGGCGTTGCGGATCGGGGCGAGCGGGTTCCTCAGCTCGTGCGACAGCATGGCCAGGAACTCGTCCTTGCGGCGGTTCGCATCCTGCAGGTCTTCTTCAGCCTGCCGCGAGCGCGTGATCTCGCGCTTCAGGCTGCGATAAAGCCGCGCGTTGTCCAGGGCGATCGCCGCACGCCCGACCATTTCCTCCAGCATCACCAGGTCGCGCGGCGCGCGCCCCGTGTAGCCGAGCGCAAAGGCGCCGATGACGCGGTCGGCCACGCGCAGCGGGTAGCTGACGGTGGCCGAAATTCCCTGCGCGGCGCCGCCCTCGGCTGGCGTGCCCTCCTCGATCGAGCGGCGCAGCGCCGCCTGCAGCGGGCCGGGAACGTAGTCCGCCGCCGGCAGGCTTAGGGTGGAGTAGCTGCCGGGCTCCTTCTCCACGGTGACCGCCGCGGCATCGCACACGTGCGGCACGACGAGCTCGAGCAGGCGCCGCATCCCCTGCTCGAGGTCGAGCGACGCGCCGAGCTCATGGCTCGCGTGCGCCAGGAAGTTCGAGCGCCGGGTCGCCTCCTCCGCGGCGAGCCGCGCCACCTCGGCCTCGGCCATCGCCTTCGTGCGCTGCTGCATCTTGTACAGGTCGACGAATACCTTGACCTTGCTGCGCAGCACATCGGGGCGCACGGGCGACAGGATGTAGTCGACCGCACCGAGCGAATAGCCCTGCGCCGTCTGCATCTCGTCGGCGTAGGCGGTGATGAAGATGATCGGGGTGTGGGCCGACTTCTTGTATTGCCGGATCAGGCGGCCGGTCTCCAGGCCATCGATGTCCGGCATGTTGACGTCGAGCAGGATCACCGCGAACTCGCGCGTCAGCACCTCGCGCAGCGCCTCGGATCCGGAGCGCACCATGACCAGGTTCTCGCCGACCTCCTCGAGGATGCTGCTGAAGACCAGCAGCTTCTCGGGCAGGTCGTCGACGACGAGGATGTTGGCTTTTTCTTCTTT